>CASBQM010000082.1 GCA_949127645.1 Synechococcales cyanobacterium PMM_0036 | reverse complement strand
GTACATTATTTCCTCCTATGGCGCTCGTAAGGGTCTGGTAGACACTGCTTTACGTACGGCTGACTCGGGCTACCTAACTCGCCGACTGGTAGATGTTTCTCAAGATGTAATTATCCGAGAGATTGACTGCGGTACCGATCGCGGCGTTAGCGTTCGCAACATGACGGATGGCGAACGGATTCTGATTAAGCTAGAAGATCGGCTTCTGGGCAGATGTGTGGCTCAGGATGTCATTAACCCCAAAACTAAAGAGCTGATTATTGCCCGCAACGAGCCAGTCTCCAATGAGATTGCGCGTCTAATCGGCAAAGCCAAAGTTGAAGAGGTAATGGTGCGATCGCCGCTCACTTGCGGCGCAACGCGATCGGTCTGTCAGACCTGCTACGGCTGGAGTTTGGCGCACGCTTCACTGGTGGATCTGGGCGAGGCGGTCGGCATTATCGCGGCTCAATCGATTGGTGAACCAGGGACTCAGCTCACGATGCGGACGTTCCACACTGGAGGAACGTTCACGGGCGAAGTTGCGCCTCAAATTCGTCCAACTTTTGACGGAACAGCTCGGACCAAGCCCAAGCAGTTTCGTTCTCGTCCCTTCCGCACCCGGCACGGAGAAGATGCGCTGATTGCAGAAGTCAGCGTGGAAATCATTGTGGAAGCGGGCGATCGCAAAGAGTCTTCCACCGTTCCCCCCGGCTCGATCGTCTTTGTCAAAGATGGGCAGGCGGTTAAGGTGGGGCAAATGCTGGTGGAGATGGCGGCGGCAGGTCGTGTTCGTAAGGTTACAGAGAAAGCCACTAAAGAGGTTGCTTCTGACTTAGCCGGAGAAATTAAGTTTGCCGATGTGGTTCCCGAAGAGAAGAAAGACCGTCAGGGCAACACCACGCGGATTGCCCAGCGCGGTGGTCTGATCTGGATTCTTTCAGGCGAGGTTTATAACCTGCCACCTGGCGCAGAGCCAACCGTTAAGAATGGCGATCGCGTTGATGCGAACAGCATTCTGGCGGAGTCTAAGCTTGTGACTGAGCATGGGGGCATGGTGCGGATTCCTCAAGAGGTTGACGGCAATAAGGGCGGACGAGAAGTTGAAATCATCACGGCTTCTGTCCTGCTCGATCAAGCAAAGGTGACGAGTGAAACGCAGCAGGGTCGAGAGCAATACTCAATCGAGACTCAGCATAACCAACGCTTTTCGCTGATTGCGACTCCCGGCACAAAGGTGACGAATGGTCAGGTCGTAGCTGAGCTGATCGACAACCGCTACCATACTCAGACGGGTGGCATCATCAAATACTCTGGCGTTGAGGTTGCCAAAAAAGGCAAGCCAAAGCAAGGCTATGAGGTGATCACGGGTGGCACGTTGCTGTGGGTTCCTGAAGAGGCTCACGAAGTCAACAAAGATATTTCTTTGCTGCTTGTAGAAGATGGTCAGTATGTCGAAGCGGGTACGGAAGTTGTCAAAGATATCTTCTGTCAAAGCAATGGTGTCGTGGAGGTGACTCAAAAGAACGACATTTTGCGGGAGATCGTCATCAAGCCCGGTGAGATTCATCTAGTAGACAATCCTGAAGCGGTGATGTCAAAGCATGAGACGATCGTCAATCCTGGGCAAGAGGTGATGCCGGGTCTGACAGTGGACGAACTGCGCTATGTGGAGTATATTGAGTCTCCCGAAGGACCCTCTCTGCTGCTACGTCCGGTAACGGAATTTACGGTACCTGATGTCCCTTCAGTGCCTAGTCAGGCTTCTACCCGTGAAGAATCGGGTGGGCGATCGATCCAGCTACGCGCCATTCAGCGGATGGCTTACAAGGATGGAGAACGGGTGAAGTCGGTCGAGGGACTAGAGCTTCTGCGAACCCAACTTGTGTTAGAGATCGATCAGGATGCGCCTCAGCTTGCAGCCGATATTGAGCTAGTTCCCGACGAAAGCGATCCGAATACCCTGCGTTTGCAGCTTGTGATTCTGGAATCTTTGGTGATTCGTCGAGATATGGCGGCTGACCAAACCCAAGGCAGTACGCAGACGCGGTTGCTGGTTGAAGATGGCGAGAAAATTGCTCCGGGGGCGGTTGTTGCCCGCACCGAGATTCTCTGCAAAGAGGCGGGTGAAGTGCGAGGGATTCGTGAGGGGGGTGAAGCCATCCGGCGGATCTTGATCATGCGGGATGCCGATCGCTTTACAGTGGATACGCGAGGCAAGATGCCTACCGTCAAGCAAGGTGACCTACACGTTGCAGGTTTCCCAGTTGCTTCGGGTGTTCCTTTAGAAGAGTCGGGACAGGTGATTGAAGCCTCAGAAGGTAAGGTTGTGATGCGGATCGCTCGTCCTTATCGCGTGTCAAACGGCGCAGTCTTGCACATTGACGATGCAGACTTGGTGCAGCGGGGTGACAACCTGGTGCTGTTGGTGTTCGAACGGGCTAAGACAGGAGACATTATTCAGGGTCTACCGAGAATTGAAGAGCTGCTAGAAGCCCGTAAGCCTAAGGAAGCTTGTATTTTGGCTAAGCGTCCAGGAACGGCTCAGGTCGTTTACAGCGATGACGAATCGATCGAGATTAAGGTGATTGAGACGGATGGGGTGACGACTGAGTATCCGCTGTTGCCGGGTCAAAATGCCTTAGTGATGGATGGTCAAGACGTGGGCGCAGGTGAAGCATTGACGGATGGACCTGCTAATCCTCACGAGATTCTGGATACTTTCTTCACGTATCACCGTGAAACTGAAGGAATTCACGAAGCCTCGCTGAAGAGTTTGCAAGCCGTTCAGACCTTCCTAGTGAACGAAGTGCAGTCTGTGTACAACTCCCAGGGCATCGACATTTCGGACAAACACATTGAGGTGATTGTCCGGCAGATGACTTCTAAGGGCAGAATTGACGACGGTGGAGATACCACCATGCTGCCAGGGGAGCTAGTTGAGCTACGTCAGATTGATCAGGTTAACGAAGCCATGGCAATTACAGGCGGCGCTCCGGCTCAGTACACTCCGATTCTCTTAGGCATTACTAAGGCATCGCTAAACACTGACAGCTTTATCTCTGCCGCCAGCTTCCAGGAAACCACGCGGGTCTTGACCGAAGCGGCGATCGAAGGTAAGTCTGACTGGTTGCGCGGTCTGAAAGAAAACGTCATTATTGGACGTTTGATTCCGGCAGGTACAGGGTTTAACGCCTACGAAGAGACCAGCACAGTGGAAGTCGATCCCATTTATGAGAGCAGCGTCTTTGAGGATGATCTCGATCTCAGCGATGTGGTTCTGGACGATCGCACAGCCCGTTCTTACGATCGTGAAGGTGGCTTTGAGGTTTTCCCGCCAATCCGTACGCCAGGTCTAGAGAGTGGGGCTTTCGGTTTGGGTTTCCCTGCCAAGGTCCCTGACCTGCTGGAGGATGACGACCTTGAATCACCTGCCCTAGAGGTAGAGGATGATGAAGAGGACGAGGTTGATATTGATGTAGAGGATGATGCTGATATCGATGTTGACGCTGACATCGACATCGACGAAGACTAACGTTATCTAGGTACCTTTACTAAAAAGGGGGCGCAGTGCGTCCCCTTTTTGAGGTTTAATGCAGCCTTTAATTTTTTTGAGCCACCTTTAGCTTTTTTGAGCCAATTGCAGCACTTTATTGAGTTTGCCGCTGCGATACCCTTCTAGATCGAGCGTGACGTACAGAAAACCGTAGGACTGAAGAGTGTGGGTCAAAACGGCAAGATCAGTCGTCAGAATAAATTCTTTGATCTGCTCAGGCATTAGCTCAATCTGCGCTGTATCACCGACCGATCGCACCCGTAAGTTTTTCAAGCCCAGAGTTCTCAAATGCCGTTCGGCTCTCCCTACACGCTGTAGTTTAGCTGCCGTAATCTCCTCACCGTAGGGAAATCGGGAGCTGAGGCAGGGCTGAGCCGGTTTGTCCCAGCAAGACAAACCTAGCTGCCTAGAGATTTCCCGAACCTCTAGCTTGCTGATTCCCAGTTCTGCTAAAGGCGATCGCGCTCCCCGTTCTTTAGCGGCCTGAATTCCAGGTCGGTAGTCTAGCAGGTCATCAGCATTGACTCCATCAACTACATAAGGATAGCCGCGCTGGAGAGCCAACGGCTTCAGGGTATCATGCAGTTCGCTTTTGCAGAAATAGCAGCGGTTTACCGGATTTGACGTGTAGTTAGGATTATCCATCTCATGGGTTTGCACCACCTCATGAAGAACGCCAATATCAGCCGCCTGAACACGGGCATCTTCCAGATCTTCGGGCAGCAGCGAGGGCGATTCGGCTGTGATAGCTAGAGCGCGATCGCCCAAGACATCATAAGCAACTTTGGCGACCAGAGTGCTGTCAATTCCGCCTGAATAGGCAATTAGCGCCCGATCCATTTCTGCAAAGAGCGCTCTAAGGCTTTCTAGTTTTTCAGTCAACATGGCAGTTTTTGAGGAATTCTCTCTCTAGCGTAGCGAATTTAGAGAAGCATCCGACCTGTGACCAGTTTACGAATTCTAAGCTTTGTGAATTCTAAGCTTTGTGAATCTTAAGCTTTATAGCCCACTCAAGCTTTAGGGTTACGCAAATGACTGACTAAAGCTTCTAGCCCCAAACGGTAGCTTTCTGCGCCAAAGCCGCTAATTTGACCGATCGCCACAGGCGCAATATAAGAGTGGTGACGGAAAGGCTCGCGCTGGTAAATGTTGCTTAGGTGAACTTCGACTGTAGGTAGAGCAACTGCGGCGATCGCATCTCGAATGGCAATACTCGTATGGGTAAAAGCTCCGGGATTAATAAGTATCCCCTGATGCTCATCCCAAGCTGCATGAATGCAGTCAATCAAAGCCCCTTCGTGATTGGATTGGAAGGTTAGAACCTTAGCTTGTAGTTCAGTCGCCTGCTGCTCAAGAATCTGGTTAATGTCTTCGAGAGTTTGATAACCGTAAACTTCCGGCTCCCGTCTGCCCAGTAAGTTCAAATTCGGTCCATGCAACACCAAAATGCTCAACAATTTGAAGCAATCCTCAAGAGCCGATGGCTACACTTCATGTTTTCCGGTAGAGACCATGCTTCACCCGTAAACAAGTTTAGGGTTGCGCGGGTTTATAATGCTGAATCTACAAGAATGCTGAATCTACAAGACTACGTATCCCGAAATTCAGTTCTGCAACTACAGCCTACGATCTTTTCCAGAGGACTAACCATACTCTGCACGACGCTATGTCCTAAGATCTCCGGCGTTCGTCATTACGTACGGGAACGGGAATAGGTTCGGGTTGAGCTTCCGGACCCAGCAAGGTCTCAATGAGCCGACCAGCCCAGTCCTTCAGTCTTTCAAGCGCTCTCTCAATATAATCTATCACCTAGATAGCTCCTTCCATGTAAGCCCACTGCTGCACCAAATACCTCTGATTAAGCAAGGTTTGATTAAGCAATGTGTGTGATTGACTTTACATTCTTATCATAACCAATCACCGTAAATGATCAAGTAGCTTTAGAACGAATTCCGGTTTAAAAAGGTTGTTTTAAGCAGATTGCCTAGGGGCGATCGTCTGACCATCAGAAAAATAGTTAGAAATTGATCATCAGATCGCTAAAGCCGTGTCGAGACTGCTACGCACAGCCGCAGCCGATTGATGCAGCGCCGACGTTTCTTCAGAGGTCAACTCTAGCTCACAGATTTCCTCAATGCCGCCACCACCTAACTTGACGGGCACCCCAATATAGAGATCCTGCAATCCATATTGTCTTTGCAGGTAAGCTGCAACAGGCAGCAAGCGCGGCTGATTTTGTAAGATAGCCTCCACCATAAGGCAAGTGGAGGAAGCCGGGGCATAGAAGGCTCCGCCTGTTTTCAGCAGATCTACAACTTCGGCTCCGCCATTGCGGGTGCGATCGACCACTCGGGCGATCGCCTCTGAGGACAACAGCTCCGTAATAGGCACTCCGCTAACCGTGGAATAGCGGGGGAGGGGCACCATTAGATCGCCATGACTTCCTAGCACCATGGCTCGGATATCAGCAGGAGAGATGCCCATTTCTAGGGCGATAAAGGTTTGAAACCGAGCAGAATCGAGAATACCCGCCATGCCCATGACACGCTCTGGAGGAAGACCGCTGGCTTTCCAGGCGAGGTAGGTCATGGGGTCGAGGGGATTCGTCACCACAATGATTAGCGCTTCGGGCGAGTGGGC
>CASBQM010000081.1 GCA_949127645.1 Synechococcales cyanobacterium PMM_0036 | reverse complement strand
GGTCACTATCTATGCCAATGGAACCGTGGTTCGGGCTGAAGAAAGCAGTGAAAGTCTCTATGCCAGCATTGATTTAGTTGCCAACAAGATTGCCCGCCAGCTCCGCAAATATAAGGAGAAACGTCATGAACAGATTCATGTGTCAATCAAAACTGCGGATGTGCTGGAGCCAGAATCCGTCGCGCCCACGTTGCTGAGTGACGATCGCGTTCCAGAGCTTCCCAGCACCGTTGTGCGGACTAAATACTTTTCAATGCCACCCATGACGCTACAGGAGGCGCAGGAGCAGCTAGAGCTAGTCGATCATGACTTCTATATGTTTCGCAGCTCAGAAACGGGCGAAATCAACGTCATTTATGAGCGCAATCATGGCGGCTATGGCGTGATCCAGCCTCGGAACGGCAATGGTCACACCAACGGCAAATTTGCCGAAATTGCCCATCGTAAACCCGCTGAAGCGCTGAACCATAAGGGCTAGAGCCAACCCAAATTACGCTTAACCGCTCAGTTTTGCCGCACTCCTGCTTTACTAGGAAAGGTAGAACTGAGCGGTTCTTGTATTTCGCGCTGCAATCCCAGGCTTTTCTTAAACCAAGCAGATCCGATCGCCTATCCTTACACCATGTACACCTATGCATTTCTCCCCAATTTGCCGCGTTCTCTAGAGCTTCCCTTTGGAATTGCAGCAGCCGTTGAGCTATTGCGAGTCAATGATTTGGCGGCGATCGTAGAACCCCATTTGGCAGCCGAAACCCTCAATGAAACCGACGATCGCCTGATGCGGGCAATTGTGGCGCACGATCGCGTCATTCGTCAGATGTTTCAGCAGACCTCATTACTGCCACTGCGCTTTGGCACGCAATTTGTATCTCGGCAGGGGTTGGTGGAACATCTAGAGAAGCATCAGAGTGAATATGTGGCAAAGTTGGCACTGGTTGAGGGTCGGGCTGAGTATCTCTTGAAGCTGATTTCAGTCTCTTGGGTAGAAACTCCGATCGCCCCAGATCTTAAGGGCAAGCAGTATTTTTTGGCTAAAAAACAGGCGTATCAGGCGCAAACTGACTGGCAGCAGCAGCAGCAAGTCGAACTCCAGGATATTGCAGAGGCGATCGCTCGTCAATATCCTGACTGGGTGCGCGGGGATTCTAGCAATGCTGCTCAAGGCGATGCTCCCGGCAAGATTGAGCGATTTTATATTCTGGGCGATCGGATTCAAGAACGCTTGCTGTACGAAGATCTTAAGATTTGGCAGAGGCAGCATTCCGCTTGGGAAATCAGTCTAGAAGCGCCTCTGCCACCCTACCATTTCGTCTGAAACCAGGAGAACGAGTCAAGAAAACGTAAAGTCAGACGCGGTAATGAGATTGGGCTTAACGTTAACTAGGAAGGCGATCGGATCTTTTCCTGCCTTGATCTCAGTCCCTCCCGTTTTGCCAGCGATGATCTTGAGACTGCGGAAGGTTAAATTTCCAGACAGCCCCAACTGATCCTGCTTGTCTCTGAAGTCCGTGATGGTGTTGCGTCCGACCCCAGTTGCCAGCACAAAGATATCTTTACCCGCTCCGCCCCGGAGAGTGTCTGAGCCAGTGCCGCCATCCAAAAAGTCGTTGCCGTCGCTACCTGTGAGAAGATCATCCCCTTTGCCACCCAGCAGAGTATCGTCTCCCGGATTGCCGTCTAAGCGATCGTTGCCATCGCCGCCATCTAGGGTGTCGTTGCCCAAGTTGCCGCTAAGCTGATCGTTGTCGCCACCGCCGTAAAGCTCATCGTCATCATCGCCGCCCAATAGCCGATCGGTGCCGTTTTCACCAAATAGGCGATCGCTGCCGCTGCCGCTATCTAGGTAGTCGTTGCCGCTGCCGCCAAAGAGCTGATCGTCATCCTCTTCGCCGATAAGCTTATCGTTACCTTCGTCGCCCTTGAGCTTGTCATTACCATTGCCGCCGTAAAGGGTGTCGTTATCGCCACTACCGTTTAGTTCATCATCATCATCGTTGCCGTAGATGAGATCGCGCCCTTTGTCACCCCTGAGCTGATCATCGCCATTACCGCCATAGAGCGTGTCATCGCCATCGCCGCCTCGCACGGTATCGTCGTTATCATCACCGTAAAGTCGATCATCGCTGCCTAGACCGCTGATGCTATCGTTACCCGCCCGCCCTCGAATAATGTCTCTGCTAGAGGTTCCGGTCAGAGAGTCTGATCGATCGGTGCCTTTAATCTCTTTGCCAGAATTAGAGCCAGAATCAGAATTGTTGCCTAGATTCCCCAGTAAATCATCAATGAGACTCCGTGTTGCCATTGCCCCTGCGCTCCTCAGTCAGAATTTGAATCGATCGACCTGACGAATTTATCCGCCAGATCATAGATAATGCCTATCTGTAGACGATAAATGGCGAACGTAAGTTTCCCCAATACTGAAGTCTCGGGCAAAAAAGTTATTGTGGCATCGATCGTAGGGTCACTCCTAACTGACACGATTTAGCCCAGTTTCTCAAAGCACAAGCACTCAAAGTTTTCTTCGATCGCCTAGTGTCGGGATTACAGTTGAGGTCACAATGAAAACTGCAATTTCGCTTCCAGATTCAGTTTTTGGAGAAGCAATAGAAAGGTTCAGCTTTTGGTAGCACCATAGGTACGTCCGCGCCATTGAGTCGGTGTGCGGAGAGCGGACAGAAAAATTCGATAGGCAGCAAGCGGATCGGCTAGAGGCGAGAGCCAGAAGCTCCAGGATGCTCTAGCCTGACTGAAATCATAGGAAGGCGCGATCGCCCATAACAACGCCACCCGCATAATCATCAGCCCCAGATTCAAACTCAAGGCGCTCCAGGCTGTCAGCGAACCGTAGCCCAGCGCGATTGCCCCACCCATCCCAACGGTTGCAATCAGGGGCAATCCCTGCACAGCCGCCAGAAAGACCACATCTCCCCAGGTTTGCCCCGGAGAAGCTGCATCTTTGAGATCGAGCGATCGTCCCCACTCCCGCCAGGTTTCGACAGCGCCCTCATACATTCGCACCTTTAGCAGCCGGGAGCCATCTAAAAAACCGACCTTTGCCCCCAGCTTAGCGGCATTTCGGGCGAGAGTGACATCATCACAGAACGAGCTACGGGCGCTTGTGTAGCCGTCCAGGGTAGAGAGGAGCGATCGCCGACACAGGAAGCACTGCCCGTTTGCCATAACGCGATCGGCTCCAGACTCGCTTCCAGCCGCCCCAAAACGGTAGATTAGGGTGATCAGCAGCGCGGGCTGGAGCCAAAATTCTCCTAAGTCTTTGAGGATAAACTGAGGGGCAAGAGAAACTAGATCGTATCCTTGTTGTTCAGCCACCTGGATCAAACTCGCCACCAGTCCGGGCTGCGGGTAGGTATCTGCATCAATGCCCAAGATCCATTGGCTTGACGGTGAACTGTGGAGAAATCCGGTGTGGAGCGCCCAAGGGCGACCCACCCAACCTGTGGGCAACGGATCGTCTGTGATTAGCCGCAATCGGGGATCATTCACCTGAGCTGCTTTCACCCGATCGATCGTGCCATCCTGCGATCGGCTATCTACCACAATCATCTCTCGAACTTCGTAACTCTGCCGACTTAATCCCTCTAGACAGGGCGCAATCCGGTGAGCCTCATTCAGAGTTGGCACCACAATGCTGACCTGCCCCAGTAAATCAGGCTTTGCAGACTGAAGGGAAAGCGGCGGAATGCGGCGAGGGGCTTGCAGCAAGCGAGACAGCAGAACCGCCACTGCTGGAACTTGTACTAACAAAAGCAGGAGGGCGATCGCGCTCAATATGCCGTAAAACGTATTGCCATCGGGAAAAACTTGCACAGAAAATCACTTGCTAGGGACAGGAGAAACTTTTAGACTGCCCACTTCATCAGAGACCGACTCAGCCGCTCCAATGCTCTCGAATTGAGGAGTTTGCCCCAGTCGCCCCCACTGCCAGCACAAGACCGCCGGAAGTACCCCCAGCATCAGTCCCAAGACAATCGGCACCCAGAAACCCGCCGCCATACTCATGACCATGGCGAAGGTGAAATTTCCTAAGTAAACCACAATAGGCAAATTTAGATCAGCGGCTTGAAGCACAGGCGATCGCTTGCCCCACAGCAATACCGCCACCGTCATAAACACGATACCCGTCCCCATCCAGCCGACAAAATTCTGGTAGGGCATTCCAAAAAACGCTCCAGGATGATGCCAATACCAGAAGGGCATCGTCGTTTGACTCATAGCGGGATCAAGCACAAAATCCCAGGAGGTCAACAATAGCGCCCCCAGACCGATCGCTCCAGCTTGCGCTAGCCAGCCAAACTGAGGCAAACGCCGGCTAAGACCCGTTCGAGCTAGCAGGTAAGCCGAAAGACCTAGGTAGAACCAAGAGAGCGGGATTGTGAAAGGCACGAGTCCAGAGATTTTGTAGCCTAAGCCGCTCAGATAACTGTAGTCGCCAAATGGGAAGCCCGTGCTGGTGCCCAAAAGCTCGCTGCTCAACGAGATACCGATCGCTGGAATCATGAACATCAGCCAGTTGCGTAACCCCAAAATCCGGTAGGCATAGAGCGCAACGGCGATCGTCCCCAGGACAATATAGGCAACACCGCCCCCCGCCATGCTCCAGCGAAACATCATCTGCCCAGCCGGAAGCAGTGACAAAAATTCAGGGTGGGGTGCCACTAGCAAAATGCCAGCCAGCCCAAATGCCATTGATACCAGATGACCAATCAGGCAAAAACGCTCAACGCTCATCACTCGCCCCATCACAGACTCCTAGACTCTAAAGACCTGATCTTAAAACTTGAATCTTGAATACCTGAATCTTAAAACCTAAAGACGTAAATTTAAGCACTTAGACTTAAGCGCCTCGATCCAACGCAGTTCTGATGAATTGCAAATCCTGCGTCTCTGTCAAGATTACTGCAAAATTATAAGATTTGTAAATTCCAAACGCGATCCGAATCCGGCTATCGTGATTTACCTATTCATGCCTTGCCCATTAACCAATGGGTAGTAATTTCGCCAAAGCCCCGAACTTCGATCGCCCCGCGATGCTCTAGCCAATATTTGTTTTTCAGGCGATCGTAGGTAGCGGGAGCGATCTGAATGTATCCTGCCTGCCCCTGAGTCTCCATGCGACTCGCTAAGTTAACAGTTTCACCCCACAGATCATAGGAAAACTTTCTCGTTCCAATCACCCCTGCTACCACTGGACCTGTATTAATGCCAATCCTAAGCTGAAACGGCTTCCCCTGCCGCGTCGGGAATTTCGCCACCGTTCGCAGCATTGCCAGCGCCATCTCTGCTACTGCCTCAACATGGTCGCTGCGGGGATTAGGCAATCCGCCTGCCACCATGTATTCATCGCCAATGGTTTTAATCTTTTCTAACCCATATTGCTCAGCAAGTTGATCAAACGCCGAAAAAATTTGGTTGAGCATCTCCACCATTTCTTTGGGCGGAACTTGAGTCGCAAAGGGGGTGAAATTAACCAGATCGGCAAACATCACCGTTACGTCGGCAAAGCTATCGGCGATCGTTTCGGGCTTGCGTTTCAGGCGCTCGGCGATCGACTGGGGCAAAATGCTGAGCAGCAGTCGTTCAGCTTCTTGACGCTGAAGGCGCAGCTCGGCTTCGGTACGGCGACGCTCGGTTGTGTCTTGCACCGTACCTTCGTAGTAGAGAACCTCACCCACATTTCCCCGGACGGCTCGGACATTTTCCGAAATCCAGATAATGCTGCCTTCTTTTCGGTAGACCTGCGACTCAAAGTCCTCTACTTTGGCATAGCGTCGTAGATAGGCGTTCAGCTCTTCTCTACGACCAGGACGAACGTAAAGACTGCAAATATTGGTTACAGAAGCCATTAATTCTTCCGCCGAAGCATAGCCATAAATTCTGGCTAGCGTAGGGTTGGCGCTGAGATAGCGCCCGTCTGGAGAAGCTTGAAAAAGCCCCTCTAGACAATTTTCAAAAATACTGCGGTACTTATCTTCTGCTTTCTGACGTTTCGCAATTTCATCGTGTAGCCGCGCATTTTGAAGCTGAAGCTCCTGGCGCAATCGCTGTAG
Source organism: Synechococcales cyanobacterium PMM_0036 (assembly GCA_949127645.1). Classification (GTDB taxonomy): domain Bacteria; phylum Cyanobacteriota; class Cyanobacteriia; order Elainellales; family Elainellaceae; genus Drouetiella. The sequence continues at coordinate 6,648 of CASBQM010000081.1, read as the reverse complement.
CGTTAGGTGAGTCTCGACCCGAGCCAGCACTTCTGCAAGCTGAAAGGGCTTGGTAATGTAATCTACTCCTCCCACCGCAAAGGCTCTAATCTTGTCAAGTACCTCATCTAAAGCGCTGATAAAAATAATGGGAATATCGCGGGTCTGGTCGCTGCTTTTAAGCTTTTGACAAATGGTGTAACCATCCATTTCGGGCATACAGATATCCATCAAGATCAGCTCAGGCGGCAGGGTAGCGATCGCCTCCAGCGCCAGTTTTCCGCTTTTTACGGCTCTTACCGCGTAGCCTTTTTGAGTCAACAAACGGGAAAGTAGCACCAGATTATTGGGTGCATCATCAATGATTAAAATATTTCCCCGTCTGGCTGCGGGTGGGTCGCTGTGCATCGTCCCCATTTGACCGTCGATTAAAGTAAATTTGCAGCATTTGCCGCTAGAGCTATTCAGAGCGCTTGTGTCTGAAACCCTTGGACGATCGCAAAAGAACACCTAAGATACCATTTAGCCGAGAATTTATCTGTATAGCTCTGAGCTTATTTTGGGCTTAGGCAGACTTTATTTCCTAAATTACTCCTTCAATCTTGTAGCATCAGCATAATCTAGAGCTAGTTTGTCAAACCTCAAGGCTTAAATCCTGACCTGAAAATCAGAAAACTTTAGCTGACACGTCAAAGATTGCGGTAAAAATCAAAGATTGCGATAAAGATTGCGGCAAGTGGGACTGATTCCCATAGACTGGCTATTGAATACCTGACGATACAGAAGTTGACGAAAGATTGTGGCGATCGCAAACATTATCGGGATTGTCTTAGCAGCACTGGTCATTTTTATTGCCCTAAGTCTGCTGTGGGTTGAAATGCAGTTTCGCCGTCGTCCAGGCAATTTGCTGGAGGTTACGGTCGGAACCTGGGATTTGGCAGTCTATGAACCGGACTACTACCGCTTGGTGGGCAACCTAGATTTGATTAACCGTACTCAGCGTTTTGAAGTCATGGTTCCTCAGCTAGAGGCGGAGGCAACGCTGCTGTCTAAGGTTAGCCTAGAGGGCATTACGACTTTGGTAAGGGTAGTCGCCTGTCATCCCGATGCGGCAGCCCGACCTGATGGCTACTGGTTTGCCTACATCGTCAAGCAAACGCCCACTCAGGTGCAGATTGTTCTGGATATTCGGGGCGAAGACTTAACGGCATTGCAGGCGGCTTGGGTGCGGGTGAAGTACATAACCTACGGGCCTGGTGGTCGTCTTCCTAAGATCCGGCATATTGTTGTGCCTTTGAAGTTTCCGATCGCAGAAGAATTGCAGCGCTGGCGACCCACCGCCACGGCTGACGTTTTGCCTGTGCGAACCCATTTGCTTAGCCAATTAGACGATCCGGTGGAAGTGGTCAAACGCTATGTTTTGCCCCATGCGCAGCCAGGAGATATTGTGACTTTGGGCGAAACGCCTGTAGCGCTGATGCAGGGACGGTTTCGGCACCCTTCAGACATACATCCGGGCTGGCTGGCGAAACGGCTGTGCTACTACTTCATGCCGACTTCCAGCCTTGCCACCGCCTGCGGTCTGCAAACTCTGGTAGATGCGGAAGGGGCTTGGCGCGTGTTTTTTGCTTTTGCTGTGGGGGCGATCGCCAAGAAATTCTTTAACAAACCTGGCGTTTTCTATCAGCTTGCCGGAGAGCAGGCTCGACTAATTGATGATGTTACGGGCACTCTGCCTCCCTACGATCAGTTCATTGTCTTAGGACCTAAAAATCCTCAGCAGGTCGTTGACCAAATTCAGCAAGAAACTGGGTTGGCGGCGGCGATCGTAGACGCGAATGACTTGAAAGCGGTTAAGATATTGGCAGCGACCTCTGGACTTTCTGACAAATTTCTGGAACAGGCTCTGATTACTAACCCGGCTGGCAATGCTGACGAGCAGACTCCGCTAGTCTTGATTCGTCCGACGGGCTGACCTGATTGACCTAATCTTGACCCCTATGACTTCAGTTCCCCAACCCTCAACGCTTACGATTCGCCCGTTTCAGCATCGGGACTTGGATGCGATCGTTAGTTTGGCGACCTCTGAAACAGCGGTCGAGTCCAGCAGCGCGGTCGAGTACAGCGGCAACGAGAGCGATCTGGGGCGGCAAATGCAGACCGTCCGGCGTTGGTATGGGTTACTCAAGTGCCTTAGTCTTTTCCCCAACCCGCTAAGATATTTCTTCTGTACATACGTTGCGGAGCAGGTTTCGCGGGTTTGCGGCATGATTCAGGTTGCGCCTTTTAACAAAACCCGCAGCACTTGGTATGTCAAACAGGTCACGGTTGACATGGCAGCGTTAAATGGCATAACTTCTCTGTCTAGCGACATTGGCTCTCAGCTTTTGCGCCACTGTTTTCAGGCGATTTGGGAAGCGCGTACCTGGCTAGTTGAAGTCAACGTTAACGATAAATCTACGCTAGCTCTTTACCGCCAGAATGGCTTTCAGACTTTAGCGCATCTTACCTCCTGGGCGATCGCCGCCGAAGTATTGCAGACTTTGGCAGAACGAGAGCCAGACCTACCCAACCTGCTGCCCGTGAGCAATGCAGATGCGGTCTTGCTGCACCAGCTAGACACGGTTTCCATGCCGCCCTTGGTTCGGCAGGTCTTCGATCGCCATGTGATCGACTTTAAGAGCGGTCTGTTTGGCTCGATCGTCAAGCGGATTAGCCATTGGGTCAATAAAACCGACTCTATCAGCGGTTACGTGTTCGAACCCCAGCGCAAAGCGGCGATTGGCTATTTCAAACTTCAGTTTTGTCGAGATGGCTCTCGTTCGCACCATGCTGAGCTGACGGTGCATCCAGCTTATACCTGGCTCTATCCAGAGCTTCTGGCGCAGATGGCGCGCTTGGTCAAAGACTTGCCGCCGCAATCGATTCGCCTAAGCTCAACCGACTACCAGCAGGAGCGCGAAGAGTTCCTAGAGCAGATGGGCGCAACTCGGGTTGAGCATACGCTGATGATGTCTCGCTCGGTTTGGCACAAGCTCCGCGAGTCACGGTTTGTTGCTCTAGAAGGATTACAGCTCTCCGAAGTTCTTCAGAATCTACAGCCCAGCCGTAAGCCTGTGCCGGGTCGATTTTCGTTTGCAGATTCTATTCCTCAAGACCCAGCCAAAGGCGTTCTGCTGCCTTTGAAAGCTGAGCCGATCAAGTCTGAGCTAGCCAAGCTTGATCGGACAAAGCTCGATAGGGCAAAGCTTGAGAAAGGCGCTCTTCTGGCTGAGCCGGATAGCGCTGAGTTGTCTGACTAGAGCTGCCATACGCCAGTGTTAAACGAAACGGGTGCGATGCTATGGCTGTTTCCTTCGATCGCATATCGGCATTAGGTTTAGATGTGGGCAGAAGACGGATTGGCGTAGCCGGATCGGACGGCACGGGTCTGATCGCAACGGGACTGACCACGATTGAACGGCGATCGTTTCTAGAGGACGTGGCGCAGATTCGGGATTGGGTACAACAGCGGCAGGTTGATGTTCTGATCGTGGGTTTGCCCTACAACATGGATGGCTCGATCGGCTCTCAAGCGAAGCAGGTGCAAAAGTTTGCCGATCGCCTCCAGGAGGCTCTGCAACTCCCGATCGAATACATGGATGAACGCCTGTCTTCGGTGCAGGCTGAGCAATTTTTGAACGCTGAAAATCGTCCGCTCTCCCAAAACAAGGCTTTGATCGATCGCAAGGCGGCTGCCATTATTTTGCAGCAATGGCTAGATGAACGGCGCTCAAAGCATCAGGCTGGCAAAGAATGACTCTTAATCAATGGCTTTCAATCAATAGCTTTAAGTGAGTCCATAACTTTAGCGCTTGTCTGCCAATCTGCTAACCGCTTGTGTACCGATTGCGAGATACTTGGGGAATGTCTTTCAGGATAAGTTAGCCCTCCAACAAATCTGAGCTGAAGCTATGACAAGAAAAAATTTGGGAATGGACGAAACGGCAATGGAAGATGATGCGCCAACATTAAGTTTGACCGACGAACAGGGGCGATCGCTGCTGTGCTACGTAGAACGTTCCCTGCCCATAGAAGACTCAGAATATGTCTTGCTGCTCCCAGTCGACAGCCCGATCGAGATCTTTGCCTGGGAAGAAGATGACGAATCTGAAGATGACGACGAAGTTTTGGTGGATATCGAAGATAGTGAGCTAGACGAAATTTTTGCAACCGCCAAAGCCGTTTTGGCTGAAGAAAATTTGGCGCTGCAAAGAACTGCCCTCACCATGACCGCCAGCGGTGACTTACCGGAAGTTGCCGAGGAAGACATCATCACATTAGATATTGAAGATGATCAGGGTCAGCTTAATTTTGAGCAGTTTCAGCAGTTGGCATCCTTCTTCCATGAGGATCAAGAGTATGTGATCTGCACCCCTCTTGATCCCCTTCTATTCTTTGCGCGGATGAATAGCAGCGGTCAGCCAGAACTGCTCTCTGCCGAGGAGTTTCAGCACTTGCTATCTTTAGATGAATTTAAGGCAATCCAATCCGAACTAGAGCAGCACGCTGATTCTATGGACGAAGACGAAGAGGATTAGATAAAGCGCCAGATCCTAGATTTTGGGGTTTAATAGTCTGAAAATTCACTTAGGGGTCGGGCTGGACGTTTAGTGATCTAGACACTTGCAATCTAGACACTTGCAATCTAGAGACTTAAAAGAGCGACTAGCGCCCACAGTCCGCCCCAGACTTTCGCCTTCTACCAATTATGAAAACAGAGAAAACGGCAAAAGCGGCAAAAGTAGAAAAGACGGCAAAAACAGGCAGCTTCTCTAAATGGTTCTTCTATCTGCTGTTGTTTCCTGCCGTCTTGGGTATCTGCACCTGGCAGGGCTGGGAATGGTGGAGTTGGGCAAGCGCCCCCGTCGATCAACCTACTGGAGTTCCTGTTTCTAAATCCAGTTCTGTAAGCCCTGGAACACCTAACGTTCAAGATGCAGGTCAGAATAAAGCGGTGCAGATTAAGATTGCTGAGGGCACTTCTGCACAGCAAATTGGCGAAGATTTAAAGGCGGCGGGTCTGATTCGATCGCTAGATGCCTGGAACTTGTGGACAAAGTGGCAATCTCTACAAAATCGGGCGGGCAGCTTTCAAGCCGGAGCCTACGAGATCTCCCCTGCCGAATCTTTGCCCAACATTGCCACGAAGCTTTGGGAAGGCAAAGTTGTAGAACGCAGCTTTACGATTCCAGAGGGTTGGTCGATACAGCAGATGGCAAAATATTTTGCTGAGCAGGGTTTCTTTTCTGCCGAAGATTTTGTGGCGGGGACTCGGAATATGCCGCGCGATCGCTTTCCCTGGCTCCCTGAGAACCTGTCGAGTCTAGAGGGATTTCTCTATCCAGATACCTATAAATTTGCGGGTCAGCTCACGGCTCAGGGCACGATCGAGCAAATGCTGACTCAATTCGAGCAGGTAGCCTTGCCTCTCTATCAACAGGCAAAGGGGCAAACTCCTTACTCGCTGATGGACTGGGTAACGCTCTCTAGCATTGTGGAAAAAGAGGCGGCTGTGAGCCAGGAGCGCCCCCAAATTGCCAGCGTTTTCGCCAAGCGTCTGAAGGAAGAAATTCCTTTGGCCTCTGACCCCACCGTAGAGTATGGGCTAGGCATCCGGCAAACCAAAGAACAGCCGCTGACTCTGGCTCAGGTAAATACGCCTTCGCCCTACAATACTTATTTGAACGTGGGGCTACCTCCTGCGCCGATCGCCAGCCCAGGACGAGCCAGTTTAGAGGCTTCCGTTAATCCATCTGACACTGAGTATCTCTACTTTGTAGCGCGCTACGATGGCACCCACGTCTTTAGCAAAACTTTGGCAGAACATGAAGCCGCCCAGGGCATCATCCGCGACGGAGTAGAGGCGCAGCAGAAGTCTGCTACCCCAGCTCCGGCTTCACCCGCTTTAGCTTCCCCGACTCCAGCCCCAACTCCGCCCGCAAACTAAGGTCATGAGTCTCTAAAAGCATAAATCCCTTTCTATAGCTGTAGCCACAGGTGTTAGGAGCGCGCCCACAAAAACTTCTTAAGCGTAATGGCTACGGCTATAAAATCTAAAATCCAAAATCTAAAATCCAAAACACCCATTCAATTCTTGGTTGATTCAGCAGATTTCAGGGGACAATAAACGCAGAGCAGACGATCGCCTATATTTGATCGCCTGTGTAAAATGATTACGATCTATCCAAACATTTTTCGCCATGTCCTGGGGCAAACTCCTTCAACCTGATTTAATTTTAGGAAATTCCGTGCTGGATCTCACGCCTGAAATTCTGCAACGGCATAATCTGAAAGGGCTTGTGCTAGATGTGGATGAAACCCTAGTGCCGATGAGCATGGCTGAAACTTCGGACGAACTGCGGTTATGGGTTGAGCGGCTTAGCCCGACGATCGATCTGTGGTTGGTCAGCAATAACTTAAGTCAAACCCGCATCAGCCGCATTGCTAAGTCGCTGAGTTTGCCCTACATTTTGGGTGCGCGCAAGCCCTCTCGTCGCAAGCTGCGGCAGGCGGTGACGGCAATGAATCTGCCCATCGAACAAGTAGCAATGGTGGGCGATCGCCTGTTTACAGATGTGTTGGCAGGCAATCGTCTGGGGATGTTTACCATTTTGGTGGAGCCAATGG
>CASBQM010000080.1 GCA_949127645.1 Synechococcales cyanobacterium PMM_0036 | reverse complement strand
TGTGAAGCGGATTGTGAAGTGGATTGTGAAGTTTTCTGAGCGGCTGTCGGCTGAATATCTGAGACCCATTCAGTTGCCATGTAATCTGCTGCAAAATTGATGCTGATTTGCTCAGGCTTATCGCTCAGCGTGGCAATTTGTCCACCTGCCCCTAGTCCAGATGCGCTGCCATTAGGGTTATAGAACAAGTTACCCGTAGCGCGGCTGTAGCCAATCACCGCTTCACTGGTAGCAACATGATCATCGCTGTCAGCTATGACAAACGATCGCCCTGCCGTGAAGGTATTGGGATCTAAGATAATTTGATCCTGTCCCGCTTCAAACTTCAAAGTGTCTATGCCCAAATCTTCTGCTTTATAAGCATTCCAGGAGTCGAACAGATAAACATCTTGACCCGTACCACCGTCGAGAACGTCATTGCCTGCACCGCCTAGGAGAATGTCGTTACCTGAGCCGCCCATTAGCGTATCGTCACTGTTGCCTCCTGCCAGACGATCGCTGCCCATACCGCCCTCTAAACTGTCATTACCAGATTCACCGTGGAGGCGATCGTCACCCAATCCTCCTAGCACCTGATCATTGCCCGCACCGCTTAGCAGCGTATCGTTGTCGTCGGTACCATTAAGGATGTCGTCAGCGATCGTGCCGCGCTGAAAGCGACCGACCTGAATGGTAGAGACTGGCTCATTCCACCAGCGATCGTGAGTGGTGATGAAATTCATTAGGGCATCGTACTTGGGCGAACTGACCTGATCAACCTTTTCTAGTGCGCCCCAGTTGCCCCACTTGCCAGAGGTATACACATCCACAAATGGGTTGAATAATGTGCCGCCAGACTGCTTCCAGCCTTCGAGGAGCTGCTTATAAAGCTCTCCCATTTCGGGACGGCGATTTAAGTCCGTAAAAAATTGCGTCAGTTTGGGATCGTTTTCAATGCCGCCAATCCCAACAAGATGCTGTCCACCCTCGTAAGCCACCAAGTTTAGCCCATGTTTTTGGGCAACATCGGCGTGGTATTTGAATCGATCGATCGCGTCAGCCACAGACTCATGGGTGAGGAGCAAGCCACCCGACTGAAGCTGCTGAAAGGCTTTGCCAAATCCGCCATCAGGTTCAGAGATCCACGATCGCACGACATCCGCATTTTCGGGCGTACCCAGATCGCCGCCAAAGTAGCCTGTAATCGCATACTCATCTACCGACTTGTAAGCCGGCTCGTTGCCTTCTGCCACCCAAGCGGGTGTGTTGAGCAGCGGCTCTTCCAGACCTTTCCATGCCGACTGGGTACTCATAACCGAGACCACGCGGCTTCGAGCATCGCCAAAGGTATCTTTCCAAATTTTAGACATTTGCGCCGTGCGCATTCCATACCACTGCATCCAGCCGCCGCCGCCCACCGGATCTTTGCCCCAGCGCTTTTCAGCTTGATCCTGAGCATAGTGAGCTTGGGGAAACTGCCAGTTCCAGACCTCGTTAGAAAACTCGACATGAACTTTGAGACTGGGATCAAGATGGTCACGCACATATGCCGCAAATTGAGCCATATAATCATCTGTAGCAGCAACGGGCATATTAAACCATGGAGAAGTTCCCGTTTCGTTGGCGAGTGCCACCATGATCTCCACGGGCATCCCTTTATCAGTCCAGTTGAGGTCACTCGGTTTGGGGCGATCGCTCCAAGCGCCCTGCCCCGTGCCATTGGTGTGCATCCAGTCCATAAAGCGCAGCGTGCCAAAGGACTTGATGTTGTCAATAAATTCTGGGTTGAACTGTGCGCCCAATTCAACGAGTGGCAAATCCTCTTCGTTGTAAATCCGAATGTTGCGGATATAGTCTCCCGTTTTTTGGGGATCAGTTTCGGTAATCTTGAGATAAATTCCGTTGCCTTTGGTGCTATCCACTTGCAGCACATCTCGACCCGCCACAGAGTCAGCCTCTACTTTGGTGGCATCAAAGCTGTAGTCAATCTTGCCTGTGCCGTCATACATCACCACGTAGCGACCTGAGCGATAGGCATTTGCCATATCTCGTGTCAGCAAGGTGGCGACTTCGCTGTAGGCTAGAGCGCCTGTATTGTCAGGTTTTGAAGGGTTAGGAAGCGATCGCACCCAGCCATTCTGATCCAGGTCTAGACGGTTCTCCTCATTGGTATCCCATTGGGTATCGCTTTGAGTAAACCAGTTGCGCGCAGTCTTGAATAAATCGACGAGCGGTAGTTGCGTAGAATAGTAGTTAACTTCTCCCAAACCAATTCCCAGGGACTTGTTCTTTGTAGAAGATTCCGACATGATGAAATTTCCTGGGTTAGTTTTCTGAATAAGCAGGCAAATCTCGCTGTGCATCTAGCGCTCAGCGTCAATTTGCGAAATAGCGGCATTGGAATTTGCGGCAGAGAAAGCTTTGTGTGTATGCTCTCTACCGGATGAAAATTTTGGCGATCGTGCTTGTTTCAACAAGCACAAAGCTGATGTATGAACAGGTATATGCCTAGAGACAGATAGAGTTCCTGTCGCTAATGCAAATCACTTTTAGGGATAGAAGTAGGCAAAAACTAAGACGAAATCAGATGGTTTTGGTAGAGCAAAATGATGGCTTAGTTACCTTAAAAAGTCGTAGAATAAATTTATTCTGAGACTTATTTCGAGACTAATTGATAGCTACAGACAGATGCAAAGGAAGCTTCTTTCTCAAAATATAGATTCAGAGTGGGCTATTTCTGAACCGAAAAAAATTCATAGAATCTACTTGCTCATGGGCTTTTTTCGATTCTGTGAACCTATAGCTGTAATATATAAAATCATGATGAAGTCTCAATCCGTGCATCTAACGATTTCCCCGATCGCCCCCACCCGGTTGACCCATTAATCACCTCAGT
>CASBQM010000079.1 GCA_949127645.1 Synechococcales cyanobacterium PMM_0036 | reverse complement strand
CTTATTTAATAAAAGAGTTATTCTAACTTTCTCAATTTCCTCTGCTAAATTATCTATATGGGAACAAATTCTAACTGCTCTTAATAACGCTGAAAATGGGATATTTTTCATAACATGAGGCGGATGAGCTGAATTAAAAGGTAAAATATATGGTTGCGCAGCTAACTTACGAAAAACCTTAGTCCTAAAATTTGGTATTTCTACACTAACTCTAATATCTAAATAATCTACAAACTGTCCTGTCTCAAAAGTTAATCCTATGTTTTTATCTTTCTTGCCTAATTCTATCAAAAACCTATCCATCTCTTCCTTACTCTTCTTAGTGGTTAAAAATATGTCATCTCTAAATCTAAAATATAATTCCCCGTCTCTCTCCTGCTGTTCCTTAAACTCTTTTTCCCACTGTCTCATATAAACATCCGCTAAAACCTGTGTACATTCTGATCCCATCGGTCCTCCTCTAATCTGTTTATAATATTTGGCCTCTTGCCCTGGTAACTGTAAAGCGAAAAAAGCGTTCTCTAAAACATGTTTAAAAAGTGTTCTCACTGTATTTATCGGAATTTCCCCGTTGACCTTATTTATTCTATTCTGACCTAACATCTCGCATACTGCTAAAATGGACTCCTGCTGGGGTATCATAGTATAAAGATCCGTGATGTCAAACGTATATAAAAGTGTCTGGTCTGTTGTTCCATGATTTTTTAGATGTTTTAAGAGTTCTATACTATTACTCAAACTGTACGGGGTAAACTTATCAAAAATGGGCCGAATAATTTGATCAAGAAAAGCCGATATTTTTTGTGTTGGTGATTTCATACCCGAAACAATTGGTCTAAGTGGCTCTCCTACCTTATGATCCTTTGGGTTATAATAAAGATGGGGTAATTCGGCTTCTGTTGGATTTGGTTTTAACTTCTCAAAATACTTCCCGGGTAATAACTTTCTATTAACTAAATCTCTCAATAACTCTTCTGTTCTATCTATCATTCCTTGTAGTGGGGACTGCTCAACTTCCTGATACGCATCTGTCTTTTTCATATAAGCGGCTGACTTGTTGATGTAATTCTCGGGTCTATCTACGTGGAATACTTTTGACTTATCTGTCTGTCTGAAAATAACCTTACCCTGTTTTTGTTCCTTCTGAAAACGCTTTAAGGTCCTGTCTACTGTCTGGTCTGTTGCTGTTTCCTTACTAATTGTACTTCTTAACTCTTCCTCTAATCTATTCGCAAACTGCTCAACTAAGATGGGATTTCTACCGACTGTTCTTGTTTCTCGTCTCCATGCCTCAGCTACCTTATCTTTCATGACACTAATCTCTTTTTCTAATCTATCTAATGCTTGTTTGGGATTCGATGGTACAAACTTAGGTCCATAATTTAAAATTCTTCGTTCCTCGTCTGTCAGCTCTAAAACTTTATTATTAACTTGTGGGGGAAAGCCTAATGCTGTAAAATGGGGATGTAAATTCTTAGCCCTACTATTTCTCTCTTTTGCTCTAACTAATCTTCTATTGTTCTCTGCACTCTTCTCTCTAAAAAATGTAATTTCTTCTGAACTACTCTATCCTGTCTAACCTTAACTGTATGCACTAACTCACTATATGCTGGTCTTACTCCTACGGGGATCTTCTCAACTAACTCAAGGTGTTCCTTCTCACTCTTATCTATCTCTGCTACCTTAGCTAATCTCATTATTGATGTTAAATCTAACTTAGCCTTACGTATGACACTATTCCACTGCTCACTATATTGTTCCTTAGCTACACTATCTAATTCCTTACTACGAAACTGTAACTTATCCATGATGTTCAATGCTGGAGGGGGCATATTCTCATTTAATCTTCTATCTAGCTTATCTAACTGAAATCTTAACTGTAAACTACGCTCAAATCTATTCTGTACTTGCTCTATATATTCTAAACCTCCCTTATCACACTTTTTCCTAATTGTTCTTAAGGCCTTCTCTCTCATCTGATCTAAAATTAAATTATCTAAACGTTTTTGATTTGAAATTTTTAAAATATCTATTAACGGCTCAATACTGTTCTTAATATACTGTACTACTGTTCGATGTTGTTCTTCGGGAAATTCTTTCATTAACTGTTCTAATTCCTTCTCTGCCTTTACTGATTTCTTTTCTAAAAATTCTCTATGAGTTGAAATAGTTGAGGCACACGCACTCACCTTAAAAATCTTAAAATAAAACTTACATTCGATCGGAATGATCGGAAAATCAAATAGATCCACACTATTTATTTCTGAATCTTTCGAAATTGCTGAGGGGCTGTTGCTCACTATCTCTTGTTCCATAGGAATAATACGCTCGTTTGCTACTGTTGTAGCCGGTTGAGATCTATCTAGTTGAGGGTGGATTCTTTCGCCCTCTGTGTGTGATGTTACAGGATTTGGAGTTGAAACGAGCGGTTTCGGAGAGGGGACAGGCGTACGGGGTGTGCTTTGTCTAGGGCTGATCACCGGAGGTGATGGTAACCCGGGAGGAGTAGTCGGTAGGGATGGTGAGATCCGCACCGTTTGGGTAAGACACTCTCTTGAGGGTGGAACTTCCCTCTGTGGCTTGAAAATATGTGAAAAAAGGCGCTGTTTCTTCGCGCTCGGACTAGTTGGTGTGTCCGCTCGTTTAGTATTGCCACTAATTAATAAAATGGGACTTCCTTCGGGAGCTCGTGGGTCGTTCTCAATCGGAGTTTTCTTTTTCTTTTTTGATTTTTCTTTTTTCTTTCGGATGTTGATTTCGGGCTTCTGCCCTCTCTTCTTGACTGTTGGTGATATACTTGTATCACGTAATTTTCGTTTCTTTTTATCATCTTCATCTGTATCGCTGTTACTCGTCTCACTGTTATAATTATTACTACTATTGGTGTTTCGATTACTCTGACTATCACTATCACTCACTGTTATATTTAAAATTCCAACATGTCTCTCTGTAAAAGGCCGCGTTTGCGGTATCTCATCTACTTCTTCCATTAAAATATCATCCCCATCCTTATTAAAAACTTTTTCTTTCCGACTAGATACTTTTTCATATATTCTCCATTTTTTACCTTCTTCTTCAAAATATCTATATTGATAAAATAAATTAGCTGCTAAAAATAACTTTTCTTTTTCTTTTTCAACCTCCTTCGGAGGTTCATTTTCTCTAAAATACTGTTCTTGTCGTCGTAATTTATTTGGATAAAATTTAATAAGCGCCTGTGATGGAAAACTTGGTTGCTTATTACTCAACTGACCTGTACCTGATGTTACTATAAATGGTTGTGTACTATTCTGAATATTAGAATTTATTTCTGACCTGATATTTTGTTGATGATGATAATTTAAATGATTATTATTATTTACATTACGATGATATGAAGGATTACGATTTAAGTTATTATTATGATGACGATACGGTGATGTTAAACTATTACTATTATGATGACGATATGGTGATGTTAAGTTGTTACGATTATTATTGTAATTTAAATTATGATGATAAGGAGATGGTGAACGATTACGAATAAAATTATTATTATTATTATAATGATGATGATACGAATGTGGTGAAATATTACGATGATAATTATTATTGTTGTTGTTATTATTATTATAATAAGATGGTGATGGTACATTATAATGTTGACGATTATTATTATTATTATTATTATTTAATGTTGATGTTGTTGTATTATGATGTATCTGAAATGAAGAAGAAGAAGAATGTGCGACAGCACGGGAAGAGAACCAGACCCGAAGAGCTTCCTCATATTTCCATTTACCAGTGGTAGCTGATGGGTGCAACCCATCTTCCACACGCATATCCGAGGGTCCTAGGCGCGCATCAACAACATCAAAATCCAATTGCTTGGATAAGACTTGGAGACACTCATTAAACTGATTGTGCAATTGTCCGATTTCCACCGCTGCGACGAATCTCGTTGGCTTCCATCGTGGTGACAACGCCAACCAGCCAATGGCCCGGATACCAGGGAATGACTGACGCACAAAACCTATGATTTCACTACAACGTTTCAAAGTTTCTTCTACCCCGTACCGTCCCACATCGTTAGTACCTAAACAAAATACTACAAAATCTTTATTTCCTACCGTACCGCGCCCCTCCGATGTTTTTAACCAATTCATCATACCATAAATATCACAACCCGATTCCCATGATAACTCTACATCAATAACATTTAATTTTCTAATCGCATAAGTTCTTAATCGCGAACACATAGAATCCGATAAAACTACTCCCTTAAAAGAATTATTATTGTAATTATTACCTTTATGTACATTATTTACACTATTATTAGACTTGATATTATTATTGTAATTATTGTAACTTTTCTTTCTATCATTTTGGGGGAGCTTTTACCCAAGCGGCTTGGTATGCTAAGGGCAGAAAAAATTGCAAGAGCGG
>CASBQM010000078.1 GCA_949127645.1 Synechococcales cyanobacterium PMM_0036 | reverse complement strand
GTATCTTGACACTTGTGAGTTACCGCTGACGCTAGGCTTTCAACCTCCTTGTCCTATTTCAGGTATATATTTTCGCCCCACATTCCACTACTCAACTTTTGTTAACTACCGCTTCTCAGGAAAGGAGTGGCTACAACAGTGTAGAGAACGGCTTTTTCTACATCAAACTCTCCAAAATCCTAAGCTTTATACCCTCTTTTGCCTTGATCCATTGGTTGATCAGACTATAAAACAGATTTATCCAGATGCCAGGGCTATCCCGCTAGCCGACCCGGTAGAAATTCCTGATCTTAGTTCGCTACAGCCGCAAACCTTACGAGAAAAACACAAAATTCACCCTGATAAGACAGTGTTTCTTCTGTTTGGGTTTATAGACGGGCGAAAAGGAATCTATCAGCTTTTAGACAGTCTGCGAAATTTGCCTTCAGAGGTTTGTCAACAGCTTTGCATCTTAGTCGTAGGTCAAGCTGATCCTGATGAAAAGGCTGATATCTGTACACAGATTGACTCACTTTGTCAGATTCAACCCGTGCAAATCATTCCTCACTTTAAGTTTGTTACTGAAGAGGAGGTATGTACCTATTTTCAATTAGCAGATGGAGTGCTGGCACTGTATCAGCACCATGTGGGTATGAGCGGTATCCTACTCCTGGCTGCCGCCGCCGGAAAGCCTGTGATTAGCACGGACTATGGACTGATGGGCGAACTTGTAAGGCGCTACCATCTGGGGCTAACGGTAGACTCCACAAAAATAGAGGCGATCGCTCAGGGACTCCTTCAATTTTTGAACGCTAAGGAAATGCTTCATAACCCAGAGAAGATGAAGCAATTTTCTGAAGAAAATGATGCTAAACGATTTGCAGCAACGGTTTTTCAGAACCTCTAAATTCAGCCAGGTTTACTAATATGACAGCCGATGGGAAAAGACTTGAGAACCTCCGAATTGCCTGGTTAATGCCCTCAGCAGAGGCAGGCGCGCATTGGCAGCCAATTTGGAGCGATTTCCTAAAAATCTTCCAAAATACTATATTTTACACCACCCGAGTATGGGCAGAGTTCGATCAGAAAGCACCTTATGCAAGTGCAGTTTTTCAAGTTGGTGATATTAATTCTATTTTGATCGATCGAAAGGGCACAGGTTATCAGCATGGATTCTTAAGTTTGCCCTTCAATATTATTCTATATCTTGCTCAGTTTAGACCTCATGCAATTATTGCAAATGCTTTTTCTATGTGGTCTTTACTAGCAGTTATTCTTAAGCCTCTGTTTAACTGGAAAATTATTATCCTCTATGAAGGAAGTACACCTAGCTCAGACTTCAAAGATTCAAAGCTTCGCTCTGCAACTCGACAATTCATCTCCAATCATTCAGACGCATTTATTGCCAATACAAAGTCTGCAAAAGAGTATCTGAGTCAATTTCTTAAGGTTGATGAAGAAAAAATTGTTCTTGGACCTTACCTTTTGCCTGATAGAAGTGCCATGCTTCAGAAGCACCAAGAACTTGATTTTGATTTCTCTAACCTGAAGCATCCTATTTTCTTATTTGTTGGTCAAATAGTTAATAGGAAAGGTATACATGAGCTACTAGAAGCCTGTGCAATTCTCAAGAAAAAAGGCTGTTCTGACTACACGCTTTTGATGATTGGAGAAGGCTCAGAGCGCGATCGCCTAGAAGAGATAACTCGCGTCAAACATCTTACAGAACAAGTAATCTGGCTAGGACGAAAAAACTATGATCAGCTAGGCACCTATTTTCAAAAGTCTGATGTTTTCGTGTTTCCAACCTTTGAAGATACATGGGGCATGGTGTCATTAGAGGCAATGGTCTTTGAAAAGCCAATTCTTTGTTCTAAATATGCGGGTACTTCGGAATTGATGGTTGAAGGAGTTAACGGATATTTAATTGATCCGAAGGCACCTAAAGAAATTGCCGAAAAAATGCACTGTTTCATTGCCAATAAAAATCTGATTGATGAGATGGGGAAAAAATCCAAAGAAATTATTGATGGATATACCCTAGATTCGGCTATGCAGATCTTTGTTAAAGCGATCGCAAAAGCAACGTAGATGATTTTTCATACCTTAGTTCATTGCATCTGCTATAGAAATATCATCGAGGCCACAGTTTTAGTTGGACAACAGTAACCTATTCACTAATCGTTGGAAAAGCTATGAAACTTTTGCTCTCTGCTTATGCCTGCGAACCTAACCGAGGTTCCGAAGAGGGTGTGGGCTGGAATGTCGTCCTACAGGCTGCAAAACATCACGAAGTATGGGTGCTAACGCGATCGTTTTATCGCTCGGCAATTGAAGCTGAATTACATCGCCAACAGCTTCCCAATCTTCACTTCATCTATTTCGATCCGTTGAACTGGACATCAGACTGGCGAGATACTCAAGGAGCCGTGCAGCTTCATTACTATCTTTGGCAAATTCAGGCTTATTTTATAGGTCGATCGCTTCAAAAAGAAGTTAAGTTTGACGTTATTCGGCACGTCACTTACGTTAAATACTGGTCTCCAAGCTTCCTATCGCTGCTTCCAGTTCCATTCATCTGGGGTCCTGTAGGAGGAGGAGAATCTGCACCAAAACCTTTTTGGAAAGACTTTAGCCTTTATGGTCAAACCTATGAAACCCTACGAACTTGGGCACAAAGAGTAGGTGAGCTTGATCCATTCACCCGCATGACCGCTCGCCGAAGCCTATTAGCTCAGGCTACTACAGACGACACGGCAAAGCGCCTAGCGTATCTGGGCGCAGAAAATATTAATCTTTGTTCTGAGTCAGGTTTATCCACCGATGAAATAGAGCGCTTAGCTCGACAATCCCTACCATCTGATGCGCCTATTCGGTTTATTAGCATGGGCAGATTGCTGCATTGGAAAGCCTATCATTTATCAATTATGGCTTTTCATGTCGCCAATATTCCTAATGCTGAGTATTGGCTGTTGGGCAATGGCTCAGAGCGAAAGCGACTCGAAGCACTTTGCGAAAAGCTAAACATTAGTTCTCAAGTCAAATTCTTTGGCAGATTGCCCCGCGAAGAAACCCTGGCACGGCTAGCACAATCTCATGTCCTTGTTCATCCTAGTTTGCATGACTCTGGAGGATGGACTTGTCTAGAAGGAATGGCTGCTGGGAGACCTGTCATATGCCTGGATTTAGGTGGTCCCGCTATGCAGGTAACGCACGAGACTGGTATCAAGGTTCCCGCCCACAATCCAGAGCAAACCATTCAAGACCTTGCTAATGCAATGAATCGTTTAGCTAAAGATGCTGATCTTCGTCTTCGGCTCGGACAAGCTGGACAACGGCGGGTGAGAGATGAGTTTAGCTGGGATTCCATTGGGCAAGCATTTGATGAGACTTGCAAACAGATAATTGAGTTAGCAAGCTAATTTTTCTAATGATCAAATGGCTGAATTTACACCAATTGGTGCTGTTATACCTCTCATTAATTAGAGTAAACTTCGAGAGGTGAGATCACCTTCTAGAAGCTATACAAATATCAGGATTGATGCTGTAAACAATTAGATTTACAAATCCGATCTACTAAATTTTCTCAATTCAAAACTCACGATCGCACAGGGTCATACCTCAAATCTAATGATGCTAATCTACCATAACCTTACCCGAAAAAACGTAGGAGATAACAATAATGGATTCCGCAAAGAATTTTCAGGAAAAGAGCTATGAGCAACACGCGGGTCACTTTCAAGAATATAGCCAAGAGGGCGAGAAATCAGCCCATGCAAAGACATGGTTTGCGAAGGATACCGTTGATGCATGGCGACATCGACGAATGTATCAAACTATTGACCCAATTTTGATGGCAGAGCCAAAAGCAAAGTGGCTGACTGTGGGTGATGGTAGATATGGCAATGATGCCAAATATATTTTAGATAAAGGCTGCAACGCTCTGGCATCTGATATATCAGATACCTTACTAGAAGAAGCGAAAGAAGCTGGATACATTTCTGAATATAAAAAGGAAAATGCTGAGGCTTTATCATTCAAAGATTCCGACTTTGATTATGCTTTTTGTAAAGAGGCTTATCATCACTTTCCTCGACCTATGCTTGCCCTTTATGAAATGCTGCGAGTGGCAAATAAGGGCGTTGTATTAATTGAGCCAAATGATTTTTATGTGAATAGTAAAATTTCTGAGATTCTTTTCAGAAACTTAAGAGTCTCAATTAAGCTGCTGCTTCAGAGAAAAGAAAATAAACACGATTTTGAAGAATCTGGCAACTACGTGTATTGCATCTCCAGAAGAGAAATAGAAAAAGTTGCTCTAGGTCTAAATTATAAAGTGGTAGCCTTTAAAGGAACTCACGATATGTATTTTGAGGGGGTTGAGTATGAAAAACTTTCAGATGATGGACCTTTACAAAAAAAAGTGAGAAAGGCAATTAAGTTCAAAGACTTACTTTGTAGATTTGGTCTTACAGATTATGGATTAATTACAGCCATTATCTTTAAGCAGAAACCCTCTCAAGAGCTAATTAGACGTTTGACTCAAGAAGGATACGAAATCACAAATCTTCCAGATAATCCATACATCTCTGCTTGGTAAATCTTTTACAAGTTGGATCGAGACCCAGCCTCCATCCAACTTGTAATGCGCATCTTCAGAGTATGGACACAACTGGACTCGAACCAGTGACCCCCACGATGTCAACGTGGTGCTCTAACCAACTGAGCTATGCGTCCGGGACAGTCATCAATTCTAGCATAGTTATCCGCCTCAACATAGCTAGAATAAAGTCAGCAAGAGAATTTAAATTTCTAGTCTAAAAATTGAAGGCCTCTCCTGATACCGACCCTCAATACGCACTAGGGCTGCTTGTTCCACTTTGCGATCGCCTCTTGAGCGGCGGTATAGCTGGGCGTATTCTGAGGAATAAGCTGAGCTGCCTTGATCGCTAAATCATAGTCTCCATCTCTAGCACGATCGCTGGCTAAACCCAAGACCAATTGGCTCCACTGATCGATCGCCTGCTGAGCTTGGGCGTAAATTTTGGGGTTATCGTTTGGCACAAGCTGTGCTGAGGCTATGGCAGCACCATAGTTGCTGGCAGCCGTTGGAGTAGAGCTACCGTTTTTGCGATCGGCTCTTCCCTGAGCCATGTCTAAAATGATTCGGCTCCAGCGATCGATATCTATGTGGGCTTCTTCAAACAGCGGCTGACCTAGCTTGATTTGTCGGGCTTTGGCGATCGCATCGGCAAAATCAGAGGCTTGATTCTCGGCTGAAGCTTCCCGCGATCGGCTGAGAATGGTTCGAGCTTCGCTAAGAATGCCTCGATTTGCCTGTTGCAGCAAATTTAGGTAGTCATCGTTTTGACGATCCGTTGGAATCGCTTGAAGCTGCTGCTTTGCGTCTTCATATTGCCCAGATTGAATAGCGATTTGCACCGATCCTAGAGGCGATGCCGGATCGATCGCAGCGCCGCCTACGGATGAGCTTAACTCTGGTGAGCCTGAATTAATTGCCTCCTTGGGAACCGCACCTGATTTTGTCAGCGGAGATGCCGTCAGGGTTTGCCAGTTGCGTACCATAACAGACAGGAGAAGAATAGCGGCGATCGCCCCTCCCCAAACCATCAGTCGCCGCCAAAACTGAGCATCTACTGTCTGATC
>CASBQM010000077.1 GCA_949127645.1 Synechococcales cyanobacterium PMM_0036 | reverse complement strand
GTCTACGCAGACCCGTTGGACAACGGCTGACTCCAGCGCCCAGGTTCGACAATTTTATCAGGACAAGCTTAAGACCAACGGCTGGCAGTTGGGTCAGGTCGCTGCATCTGGGGCGATCGTCGCTTCACGAGACAACCTGCGCGTTGCGGTAGACACCAGTGCTGTAGCCGCTAACGTCGCTAACGCCACTCCTAACGCTACAGACAAGACAGAATTTATCCTAAGCTATCAGTTTTCAGAGGGTGTATCTCAATCCTCCAACCCATCGTCCCAAATCAGCACTTTGCCTCAACCAGGAGATCCTACCTTTGTGGGTCCTGTGCTGCCACCCAGTCTGTCGTCAGACACACAGACTAATGCTGCTCAAAATAGTGGTGTTCAAAATAGTACAGAACGATCTGCTATGGCGACATCCAGGTATGCCGACCTCAATCAGGCTCCGCCAGAACTCCAAAAATACATTGTTGATCTGCTCAAGTTAGGAGCGCTGCCCCCGCGATCCGCCTCCAACAACTCAGCCTTTCAGCCTAACCAAACCATCACCCGCCGCGAATATGCCCGCTGGCTGGTCGCTGCCAATAATCAGATCTATGCCAATCAGCCGGGTCGGCAGGTGCGTTTGGGCACGATGACCGATCGCCCTGCTTTTCCAGATGTGCCCGTCAGCGATCCGGATTTTGGCGCAATTCAAGGCTTGGCGAACGCTGGGCTAATCGCCAGCGCCCTATCAGGCGATGGCTCCCCCGTCAGCTTCCGCCCCGATGCGTCCCTCACCCGTGAAGACATGGTGCTGTGGAAAGTGCCTGTTGACATTCGGCGATCGCTCCCTAACGCTAACCTAGATACGATTCAGCAAACCTGGGGCTTCCAGGATGCCGCCAAAATAGACCCCAAAGCCCAGCGTGCCGTGATTGCTGACTATCAAAACGGCGACTTAGCCAACATCCGTCGCGCCTTTGGCTACACCACGCTATTTCAGCCTAAGAAAACCGTTACCCGCGCTGAGGCGGCTGCCGCACTGTGGTATTTCGGCTCTCAAGGCGAAGGTCTATCGGCAAAAGATGCTTCACCTACTGGCTCACCTGAAAGCACCAGCTCACCCAAAAATACAGGCTCACCCGATAAGCCCACTGGAGGCTAGGTTGATCGCCCAAAGGCTCGTTTGACCTCCGATCGCAGTAGGTAATAAAGCACGATCGCGCTGATAACAAGCTGAAAGACGGCAATGCCGCGATCGCCGATACCCGTAGCCACCGTCGATAGATTGCTTACAGTCTTGAAGCCTTCTAAAACCAGTGTGGCTAACCATGCCCAGGCTTGCAGCATAAACAGCCCATAGGCAAGCAGCAAACCCATTAGCCCCAACACCAGCAGGAAAATCCCAAAACCTATGGCAAAAGAACTATCTTGGGCAACAGAGGGCGTTTCGGAGACCTGTTGAACGATCGCCTCTCTAAACCACAGGATTCCTAAACTTCCCGTCAGAATCAAAACGGCTCCAATCAGTTGGAGTGTGGCAACGATAGTAACCCCGACGGGACGATTCATCGTCAAACCTTGCAAGACAACGACTAGAGAATACTACCTCACGCGCTGCGTAACACGCGATGTACGACTTTCCCGATCGCCCTCACCCTAAATCCCTTTCCCGCTCTGGAAGAGGGACTTTGAGAAACTCTTGCTCCCCTTCTCCTGTTCTGGGAGAAGGGGCTGGGGGATAAGGGCTGATTTGAGTTCCACATCAGGTTGTAACTGCTTAGGCTAAAAGCCTCAAGCTTCTAAGTATGGGCATATTCGAGCCGTATTGGTATAAAAGTTTGCTGCTCAACAAAAAATCCCTGACCGGAAGCCAGGGATTTATCAGGGTGCATCTACCGCTTCTTTATACCAATAGGTAGAGATGAAATCAGGAAAGATTGGGCTGTGAAGTGGGAATTTTGCTTAATCGGCGCAGAAAAATAAAAATCCCCGACCGGAAGCCAGGGATTTATCAGGGTGCATCTACCACTTCTTTATACCTAAGGATTTCCACTTGATCAGGAGAGTTTTGCTTAACTTAAGTCACTTTAAGTCACTGGCTCTTCTGGTCAGTTACAAGCCGTTCAGTTACAAGCCGTTCAGTCACAAGCGTCAAGCTAATCCACCCGCCCTGAGCATCATAGCGACGAATCATGCGTTGCCGTAAACCTGCCGCTACCAGCCATCCGACCTCCAAAAAGAAGGGTTGCCCTCTGGGGATAACAATCGGCGTATTAGAAGACGCGCCATCAGGCAATAGCACCACCTGAACGGGGTACCTTCCCTGCTCAAATTTAAGAACACAGCCTTCGATCGCGGCAGTAGAGGTAAAACTCATTTCGGGAGTTGTGAGTTGCTGCACTAGCCGATCGCCCTCTCTCTGAACAGATAGAGTTGTGGCATACCGATCGGGCGATCGCCAGTCCGGGTAAATTGTCACTGCCTCGCCGTGCCAGGTGCCTAAGAGCTGATCGACGGTCAGCGGCGGACGTTCTGCTAAGGTTGCCACAGGAGATTTCTGGCGACGCTCTCGGATCAGAGTCAGGCTAGAGAGCTGACTCTCTTTGTCAAACAGTTGCACCAGGCGCAAACGGCGATCGCCCTGCATTAAGCCCAGCTCAGCTCCAAACTCGGAAAACGGCGAAAATTGAATCGAGCCTTGAGAAAATTCTCCCGTTTCAAACAGTAAAATACTGCGACCTAGCGTGCTGTATTCCAAAACCTTATCCGAAATAATTTCGCCCGTCTGGCTAGAAAACTGCTGGATCGTCTGTCGAATTGTCCGATTGTCGTTAACGCCTTCTAGCGTCACCTGGCTAGAGGTTTCGTCTTGCAAGATGCCTGCGGGCGAAAAACGGCTAAAAGAGCCTTGCCATGTGCCTAGATTGGCTAGTAGGCTATCCCATTGAGATTTTGAATCAGAGGAAGAAATTGGGTCAGAGAGAGTCATGGCTGATCCACCGTGAAGCTTTGCGGATCGTAAATTTTAGCGGATTACCAGAATTGAATGCGATCGCGCTGTATATATTCACGTGTTTGGAAGCCGTCATGGGCTTGAAAGCGGGATCAAATTCAGGCATCACTCTGTCTAGGCATCACTCTGTCAACTCTCAGTAAAGTTTTCTGTCACGACTCGGCGCATTTCAATGTCTCCCCTACTATCAACTATAGAAGGATGTGAATTTTCTATCTGAGGGATATAGTTTGATGCTTAACTGTCTCATCAGGGTTGTTTCACACAAGTTTTGCTTATGATCAGTGTCGTAGCTATACCATCTGACTACAGCAGTATCTATAGCCTAGTTGCTTTTTCCAATTCTTCTAGCGCATTACTCAGCTCTGGATTGCCGCAAGATCTGGAGACACCACCGGTTGGCTTGAGCGATCGCGCAGATCTCTCGGTAAGCAATTCTAAAGCGCCATCCTCCTCTGAGATATTTACATCTGAGACCCCTACATCTGAAACGCACCAAACTCCGGCAGATCAAAATCCCTTAACCTCAATCTCTAGCCCATCCCTGCAATTTGTCAAAGCCATCTCTAGCTGGTCTTCTGGCATTAGCGAATCTCTTAATTTTGATGCGCCTTTAGTAGCAGTTGCAGAGAGCCAAAATCCGCGATCGCTCCCTTCCCCCTTAGAAGCGAATGACGCTAAGTCGCTGAGCAGCGTCAAGGGTGGCGGAATTTCTCTGAAGCATTCTGGTCATGAACAGCGAGACTGCCTAGCCGCTGAAGAAATGCTGCCCAAACCTGCCTTCAATCAGATGTTCCAGGTGCAAGTGAAGGGGCAAACCATTGCTAATCTGCCTACCCAGGCTCAGGCTAATGCCCTTGCCCAGAGCGTAGAGCAACTTCTGAAGAATCCTGAATTCAATCCAGAGACACTACAAGCCACGATCGATAACTTAATCCCCACGGGCAAAGCGGGTGAAATTATTTTGTTTCAGATCGACTCAGAGCTAGTCTCCCAATTCGATCGCAATCCTGAGCTACTGGCAATCTCCTGGATTAATAATTTGCGATCGGCTTTGGAAGTTTTGCCCATGCCGATCGCAGACGCACAGAGTCAGATGCATATTCTTACTACTACTCAGAAGCAGCTTAAGGGCAATGCCTCTTGGTATGATCCGTCCTTTGCCGGAAGCCCGACTGCGACGGGTGAAACCTTTGATCCTGTGAAGCTAACGGCAGCCCATCCGACGCTGCCCTTTGATACCTACCTCAAAGTCACCAATCAGGAGACCCATGATTCGGTGATTGTGCGCATTAACGATCGCGGTCCTTACCTGAAAGACCGATCGCTCGATCTTTCAGGTGAAGCTGCTCGTTGTCTCAATAGCGAAGCGTCTGGCGTTGTGCCCTATGAAGCGGTAGTGATGGAGAATCCTCAGGTCTTGATTCAACCTAAGGAGGCTCAGTCCATACAGCCTCCTATTGCTGAAGCCCCTCGCACAAACTAGGCAAATACCGTGCGGCTTAACAGTAAAGAGCTGTTGGGCAAAATAATGTGGCGATCGCTGCTCACAATTAGCCATTCTTCTGCCTGGAGTTGGCTCAGCAAACGAGTTACGGTCACGCGGGTTGTGCCGATCGCGTTTGCCAACTGTTGATGGGTCAACCGGACGCTAAGACGCATTCCTTGAGGGACAGGTTGTCCGACTTCCTGCACCAGTAGCAGCAGCAGATGACGCAGCCGCTCCTCAACCCGGCGGTAGCCCACCATCGCCAATATGGCTTCTGTTTGCTGCAAGCGCCGAGTCAAGTGTCGAAACAGCCCTTGCATTAGCATTGGCGATTGTTGAATCTCTGCCATCTTGACCCGCATTAAGTCTACGTCGGTCAACGCCATAGCCTGATAAGGACGAATCAGAGCTAGGGGCAACCCAAAAGGCATGGAAGGACAGGCAAGCCCTAGCAG
>CASBQM010000076.1 GCA_949127645.1 Synechococcales cyanobacterium PMM_0036 | reverse complement strand
TCGGGATGTCGGCAACGCTCCAGCGCTGGTCGGCAGAGACTCTGAGCGATCGTCAGCAAAGCTTTTTGCAGACCATTCACGATAGCGGTAAGCACCTGCTAGCCATGATCAACGACATTTTAGATTTGTCACAAGCCGAAGCCAGTAAAATCGCTCTGGATTTACAGGAGTTTTCCCTCTCTCGGCTAGCTCAGCAAACTCTGAAAACCTTCACCGGACAGGCTGTTTTACAAGAGGTGAGCCTGGAACTCGATTTGCAAATTCATCCTACGGGCGATCGCTTCATTGCCGATCCGCATCGAATCCGACAAATCTTGTTTAACCTGCTTGGCAACGCCATCAAGTTTACGCCCAAGGGCGGCAAGGTAACGCTGTGCGTCTTTGCGGAAGACAATCTGGCGGTTTTTGAGGTGAAAGATACAGGCATTGGCATTCCTGAATCTCTCATTCCCGAGCTGTTTCAAAAATTTCAGCAGTTAGATACGGGCTACCGTCGTCAGTATGAAGGCACGGGGCTGGGGCTGGCGCTGACTAAGCAGCTTGTAGATTTGCATAGCGGCTCGATACAGGTGAAATCGATCGAAGGCATTGGTACTATCTTTACCGTTTGTATTCCTATACAGCGATCGGATCAGCAAGAATCGCTCAAGGAAGAGATGCCCGAACCGCCGCAAGGGCGAATTGTCCTGATTGAACACAATGAGGAAACGGCAAACCTGATTTGCGATGTCCTAACCGCCGCTGGTTATCAGGTGATTTGGACGCTGGAAGGTTCTACCGCAGTCAGTCAAATTGAGGCTTTGCGACCGATCGCCGTGATTACCAATATGCAGTTGCCCGATATGGATGGCGATCGGCTGATTTATCGGCTGCGACGCAATCCATCCACTCAGCACCTAAAAATTATTGCCTTGATGCCTATTACTGCATCTCTTAGCCCTGAAGAACTAGACTCGCAAGCCTCTAGCTTTGGCGAACTCAAGGTAGACGACTGGCTGCCTCAACCCGTGCGTCCTGATCATCTGCTCCAGAAATTGATGAACCTTGTAACCGCAAAAGATGGGTAAACGAGAAGCCATCCAACGGCTATATCTCTCCCGATCGCAGTATTTGTCTGAAGAAATTCTTCACGGATCACAGTCTACTATCATTGCTATTGCTGTGATTGCTGTCGCTGTGATTGCTGTCGCTGTGACTGCTATCGCTGTGATTACTAGAGTTCAGTAGTTGGAAATTTCTAGCAAGTTGCCATCTGGATCACGGATGTAGAGTGAGACGATCGCCCCTGCCGCTCCCGTCCGTTGCACAATGCCGCTGCCAGTATCATCAGCCTCTATTTCGACCTGACTCATTCGTAAATGTTCCATGACCTGCTCTAGAGGAATCTCTGTGATAAAACACAGGTCTGCCGAACCGGGAGTAGGTTGCCGTGCTTTGGGCAAAAACTCTTTGCCAGCTTCGTGCAAATTGAGCTTTTGCTGCCCAAATTTCAGCGCCATACGGTTGTTTCCAAAGGTAATCACCTGCATTCCCAGCACTTGCGTATAAAACTCACAAGTCTTCTGAATATCTTGTACGGTAAGAACTAAATGGTCGAGGCGATTGATCTGCATAGCTCAAGGGCAGGGAAAAGTTCGAGAGTAGGAAAAACATGGATACGAATAGATTAGCTCTACTCTTGAGCCGGATAGAACACATCCAGCGATTTGCCGTCACTGCCGAGCAGATGCGCCAAATTGAGGGACGAATCTTTGCGGCAGGGATGCCTGTGGCGGCGCTAATGGAAAAAGTGGGCGGACTGCTCGTGCAACGGCTCCTAGAACGAAGTCTTTTGAAGGAGGGCGACCGCATTGGTATCCTAGTCGGCTCAGGGCACAACGGTGGCGATGCCCTAGTAATGACGCGTGAACTGCATTTAAGCGGCTATGAGGTACTGCGCTATCAGCCTTTGACGAACCTGAAAGACCTGACCGCCGAGCATTCTCGCTATGCAGACAGTTTGGGTATTGCCAAATTTGACTCAGTTGAACCCTTGCAAACCTGCGATCTGATAATTGACGGACTGTTTGGCTTTGGGTTAACGCGATCGCTGGAGGGTAATATTGCCCATGCAGTACAGGAGATCAACCAATGGCAAAAGCCAGTGGTCAGCCTTGATCTACCGTCGGGTATACAGACCGACACCGGAGCCGCTTTGGGTAGTGCCATTCGTGCCACTCACACCTTTTGTCTGGGGCTATGGAAGCTTGCCTTTCTGCAAGATCAGGCTTTGGAGTACATGGGCATAGCGGATCTGATTGATTTTGGCATCCCGTTAGCCGATATCCATGCCGTTCTGGGCGAAAATCCCCTCATGCAGCGAATCACGACTGCCAGCGCGATCGCCGCTCTGCCGCTGCCCAGACCTGCCTCGACCCACAAATATCAGCAGGGGCACTTGCTGTTGGTATGCGGATCACGGCGCTATATGGGAGCGGCTATTTTGGCAGGGTCGGCGGCTCGGGCTAGCGGCGTGGGAATGCTGTCAATCGCCGTTCCCCAATCCTGTCAGCCTTTGCTGGTCAGCCATTTGCCCGATGCTCTTTCGATCGGCTGCCCCGAAACCGAAAGTGGCGCGATCGCCCATTTGCCCGATTCAGTAGATTTGACCCAGTACGATGCGATCGCCTGTGGTTCTGGACTGACGATGGATGCAAAAACTGTAGTGCAGCAGGTCTTAGGTAGCTCCTGCCCGCTGATTTTAGATGCCGATGGCTTAAATATTCTCGCCAGTGCCCCAGAAGCTCCACGCCGACGCGCAGCTACGATACTTACGCCCCACGCGGGGGAATTTAAGCGACTGTTTCCTGATTTAACGAATCTGCCCTTGGCTCTGACAAACGATCGCCTTCAAACGGTTCAGAAAGCGGCTCAGCAGAGTGGGGCGATTGTTTTGCTTAAGGGGGCACGAACGGCGATCGCCACCCCTCAAGGATACGTATGGCTCAACCCAGACAGCACTCCTGCTCTAGCAAGGGGGGGCAGTGGCGATGTGCTAACGGGTCTAATGGGCGGACTTTTGGCGCAGATTGTGCGAAGCACGTTAGGAGAGAGCGTTTTGGGAGAGAGACTTTTAGAGGAAAGCGCGATCGCCTCAGCCGTGCAAAGCGCTACCTGGTGGCATTCTCAAGCAGGAATATTGGCGGCGCAAACTCGCACAGACTTAGGCGTTGACGCAACTACCCTCAGCCAGTTTCTCATTCCGGCTCTTCAAAAAGCGATGTAATCCTAAAATTTAGCCCAAACGCTCACGGTAGGTCAGCCCCATCTGCATCAGCTAAATCCTGCTCGGCTGCCTCGTGCGATCGCACTTTCACCTCATAGGTCAAGTCGTTGGCGAACTTCTGGCAACTTCCAAAAGAAGGCTGAGCAAGCTTCTGAACAATTCGATTCCAGGTCGTAATTTCGTACATTGAATTTACAGCCAGAACGCTCACCATAGGAGCCACAATTGCCGTCAAGATTAGATTGCTGCTAAACCAAGCCCCCATTGATCTTCTCCCAACTGACTGACTATCAGGAGATCTTTCCCAAATTTGAAACCAAGAGGCTCAGTAACTCTTAGCTTAATCACTCTTTTAAGACCCGTGTTTCAAATTTTATCACTCCTAATTTCTAAATCTTATCAGAAATCGATCGCGGGAATATCTAAGCTGGGATACCTAAGCGGAAATTATTAGAAGATCGGTGGTGGCAAGATGCCGTTCTGAACTTTTAGATCAAACACAAAATCGTTAGCCAATTTTGCTGAAGCCGTGAGCGAAGACTTTGCTTTTTGCGGAGCTTCATGCTCAGCAGAGGAGATATCGGCAAATGAGGTGAGGGCAAGCAAGCCGTTGAGAGGAGTCAGGGCGATCGCTGCAATTAGGGCACTTCTCAGCCAGGATTTCATGATTCAGATGGGGGATAGATTGCATTCGTATTTAAGGACTCATGCGATCGCCCATCAGTTCCAGCATCTATTCCCCAATCTCATGAAACCCATTTAAATTCATGCCTCCTGCTTCTCGTCTGTGTGATGCGTGTAGATTCCTGAGTCAATGTGAGATTGGCAATCGTTGGGTAGGAACATTGATCATCTTCTAGTTCAGCGTCGTTAGAACTGTGAAGAAAGCGGGAATTCTGGATGTATAAAGTGCAGAATCTCCAATGGTTTTCTTGGCGGTTACGAAATAACTAGGGTGGCTAATGAAGCGTTTACTCTATCTCAATACTCAGCCCTATTTTCATGCAAAAGAAATAGCGGATCAAAACCAGCTCACCGTATTTTCTTCCACACGATCTGCGGCAAAAGCATTGGGCAAGCGCAAGCAATCTCTTCGAGACTTTGCCACTCAGATACTCGAAACCCAAAGGATAGCGATCGCCCCTCCATTAGACTCACAGCGAGCATTGCAGGATGCCATCCGTCAGACCTTCTCGATACAAGACATTGAGGGAACTGCACAAGCCTGGATGCCGACCCTTCGAGCCTTGCTCAGATCCGCTCCGCATTTAGAAACCACAACAGAAAATTTCTCAGAACGATCGAGACAGCTTATTCAAGTAACGCAGCGCTATCAAGAAGCTTTACGACAGCAAAAGTTAGCTGATTCGTCAGAAGTCTTATGGCGGGCTTTAGAGCATCAGCCTCAACGAAAATCTATCCTCATTTACGGCTACTTTCAACCTCGCCTAGATGAACTAGCCTTTATTGAAGCGATCGCCGGAGAAGGCAGCATTTTTTATGTGCCGATCGCCCATCACGACTTGTTTACCCATCAAAGAATATGTGTCGAACAGTTGCAGAGACAGGGTTGGCAGATTGAATCGGCTCTCTCCTCTCCTGAAACACCTGGAGAAAAACTAGCGCAGAAATTTTTAAGCCAAACTCCAGAAGATTTGCCCACAGATTCATTCATTGCGGCTCACGTCTACCCTAGTCCAGAAGCAGAAGCGCGAGGCGTATTGGCGCAGGTCAAGCAGCTCTTGCATGACGATGTTCCAGCCCGAGAAATTGTTGTCGTTGCCCGTGACGAAGCAGCCTGCGGCTCTCTGTTGCTAGATACTGCCTGGGAATATAGCGTACCGCTTCGCGCCCTGTACTCGATTCCGCTGTCATCCACCCGTGTTGGAGCCTGGTTAACGCTTTTGCTAGAGGTGATTCAGCAGCAATTCCCTTTTGAATTGACTGCCCAATTGTTAAGTCATCCCCTTAGCGTTAGTGCTGGAGACGGGTTTTGGGAAAAGGTACGACGACAAAAACCTACTCAATTTGATTCCTGGCAAACAGCAGCTCAATCTCTGATCGGGCTAGATCTCTCACCCCTAAAATTTCCTACTAGCGCCCGACGAGATACCTGGGTCGAAAAACTCAGAGACATCTTTCATGCCTTTAATCTGCGGCGACGAGCAGCTCGTTGGGCGCGAGAAAGCGTTGCCTACAACACATTAGAAGCAGGACTAGTTGCGCTCTCCCAGCCTGAGAGCGAAATTTTGACCCGACAAGCGTTTGCGAACGAACTGCTTGCCAGTCTTTCGGCGCTGACCACGCCAGCCCAGCCCGGACGAGGGGGAGTAGAGCTGCATACACCGCTTTCGGTCATGGGTGCCCGATATCGCCATGTTTTTGTGATTAACGCTCTAGAAGGCAATTTACCCGCACCTATTAAGAACGATCGCGTCCTAGATTTCCAGGAGCGCAAGCAGCTCCAAACTCACGGTATCCATCTGGCAGGAGCCGCTGAAGCCGCCCGTCGAGAGGCATTTGAGTTCTATGCTTTACTGCACACGGCTACCGAGCAATTCACCCTATCCTACGCCAAGCTAGCCGGAGAACCCTCTGCCTACTTCAAGCGATTGGGATTGTCGCCTAGCCCAGCCCCGATCGCCGCCGTTGCCAGCCTTGAGGAGTTTCGGCAAATTTATCTGCGTCAAAACCAGCCCTCATCTGATCCAGTTTTGGAAAGAGCGATCGCCTCTTTTCAAGTTGAGCAACACCGCGGAAGCTTTGCACTAAGGAACGAATATGACGGCATTGTAGGAATACCTTTTGACTATAGCGAACATTGGTTTAGCGCTTCTCAGCTCACGCAGTTAGGACAATGCCCCTTTAAGTGGTTTGCTAGCAAAGTGCTGAAACTATCCAAAGTAGAGGAATCTAGTGGAGACTTAGATCCTGGATTACGTGGAACCCTCTACCACAAAGTTTTAGAACTGGCGCTGAAGGCAGTTCAGATTGATTTAGCGATCGATTTTACTGATGTAAACCTTCTGCACAACTGGTTTGTAGAAGCAGAGGCGGTCGTCAAACTTCCCCAGCTACCCGCTTGGAGCAGCCGCCGTATAGAGCATATCCATATTTTGCGGCGCGCCATGCAGCAACCTGATTTTCTTCAAGCAGGAGCCGAAGTCATTGGCATAGAGCAAGAGTTTGAAGGAGAGTGGCATGGGCTGAAAATTCGGGGATGTGTTGACCGCATCGATCGCACTCCAACCGGACTGATTTTAGTGGACTACAAAACCAGCGCTCAACCTCCGAAGGGCGTGAAAGATACGACTGGAAAAGCCAAAATCGATTTGCAACTGCCGCTTTATGAAGCCGTTGCAGCGCCCATTTTTCATGCTGAGCCTGCCCAGCATCGCACATCTTACTATTCCCTAACTACCGGAAAGGATATTTCCCCTAGATCCAAGCCTACCGCAGCCGATTTAGAAGCTGTTGCCGATCGCCTCAAAATCCACCTGACTACAGGCAGCTACCCCATAGCACCCGATATAGAACGCCATGCCTGTAAATACTGTGTTTACAACAGCGTATGTCGTCAGGGAAAAGATCTAAACCAACCGGGAGAATCAGCATGAGCTTAACCCCAGAACAGCAAGAAGCCGCCTACGCCCCTGGTAGCGTTAGTGTCACCGCCGGAGCCGGAACGGGCAAGACCCATATGCTAGCAGAGCGCTATCTACACCACTTAAAGTCGGGCTATTCGCCCTTAGAGATCGTGGCAGTCACTTATACCCATAAAGCGGCTGCCGAACTGCGATCGCGCATTCGCCAAACCGTCGCCACAGGGGCACCCGATCGGTTCGATTGGCTTGCAGAGTTAGAAGCCGCCCAGATTAGCACGTTTCACGCATTAGCAGACCGCATTTGTCGAGAACATCCAGAAGCCGCAAACGTACCTGCCGATTTCAGATTGCTGGACGAACTAGAAGGAAAGCTTTGGCAGGCAGAACAGTTGGCGATCGCGCTAGATCAGCTCTCTCAAGACCTTTATACGCAAGTTCCCTATTCTCTGATGCGGGGGGCAATGGAGGCTTTTTTGAGCGATCCGATTAGCGCTGAAGACGCCTTAAAACGCAGACAAAAAGATTGGCTACCCGCATTAAAAAATCTACGGCAACAGGCATTAGAGGATTTGTTAAGCCATTCTAGTTGGCAGGAAGCGCGTCACGTTCTCGGAAGCTGTGCGGGCAGTACAGGTGACAAACTGGAGGGAATGCGACAGACTGCCATTAAGGCGATCGCCACCATCGAAAATGAGAATGATCATGAAAATAATTGGGAGAACGCCCTACTCTCTGCGCTCACAGCCATTTCAGGGCTTAAAATCAACTGCGGCAGTCAAAAAAACTGGCAAAGTAAAGCTCTACTTGAGAGCGTAAAAGAATCTATAAAGG
>CASBQM010000075.1 GCA_949127645.1 Synechococcales cyanobacterium PMM_0036 | reverse complement strand
CTGATCATTACGCCCTTGAGTCTCTGGCAACAGGCGATCGTCGGACTTGTCCTCGTTTTGCTGAGCTGGCTAGTGATTCGTCAGGAGCAGCGGCAAACTCATCAGGGCACGAGCGAATATCTGCATCTGCTGCTGGCATGGCTGAGTATCGTCACGACTCTGCGCTACTTGTTCTATCGCGTCAGCTACACTCTGAACCTGGATAGCTGGGTTAGCGGCTTTTTTAGCTTGCTGCTGCTAGCCGCCGAGCTATATGCGATCGCCACGCTCATGCTCTCCTACTTCCAAACCCTGAAGCTGCGCGATCGCTATCCGGTGAGTTTGGCGAATATGTCGCTAGTGCAGTTGCCCGCAGTGGATGTCTATATTCCTACTTACAACGAGGATGTGGCGATCGTCCGCAAAACGGCTCTTGCCGCAATGGCGATCGATTATCCAGAGGCAAAAAAGCGGGTTTATGTCTTGGATGATGGGCGCAAGTTTCCCGAACGTCGTGAGCTGTTGCGCCAAATGTGTGATGAGCTAGGCTGCACGCTGCTGATCCGTGACAACAACGACCATGCCAAGGCAGGCAACATCAACACCGCCCTCCGGCAAACGCACGGCGATTTGATCCTGATGCTGGACTGCGATCACATTCCGACCCGCCAGTTTTTGCAGCACACGGTTGGCTTCTTTCTTGATCCCAAAGTTGCCCTAGTTCAGACTCCCCACTGGTTCTATAACCCCGACCCTTTTGAGCGCAATCTGCTGACCCAGGGGCGAGTTCCCGTTCACAACGAGCTGTTCTATAAGGTGATTCAAAAGGGGAATGACTTTTGGAATGCCACTTTCTTCTGCGGCTCGGCTGCCGTGGTGCGTAAGTCGGCACTGGAGGAAGTGGGCGGCATCGCCGTTGAGACCGTCACGGAAGACTGCCACACCTCACTGCGGCTGCATTCTCGCCGCTACCAGTCGGTATATTACGACAAAATCATGGTTGCCGGTCTGGCTCCTGAAGAGTTTTCCTCCTATATCGGGCAGCAGGTGCGCTGGGCGCGGGGCATGGCGCAAATTCTGCGGTTAGAAAATCCGCTATTCAATCCCAGACTGCATCTCAGCTTTCCGCAGCGGATCTGCTACTTTTCCGCCACGTTCCACTTTTTCTTTGGCTTTCCACGCCTGATGTATGCTTTGGCTCCGGCGCTATACCTAGTGTTTGGGATTAACCTGGTGCGCGGCTTGGGGATTGAAACATTGGCTTACGCCCTGCCCCACATTTTCCTGGCGATGAATGCCAACTACATCACCAATAAGACCGTGCGATTCTCGTTTTGGAACGAGGTGTTTGAATATGCGATCGCCTTCCAAGACGGCTTAGTAACGTTCTTGGCATTGCTAAACCCGAAGTTGGGCAGTTTCAACGTCACAGCAAAAGGGGTGTCTGTGACCCAACGCCACTTTGATTGGCGATCGTCGCGGCTCTCCCTAGGTATGGTGGCATTGTTGGTTGTCTCCCTTCTAGCGGTCCCCTTCTGGCTGGTGATGCGACCTGAAAATCAGGAGGCGGTTGTTATTAACGCGCTATGGGCGCTATTTAACTTGGCGCTACTGGCGACGGCGTTATTGGTAGCATTGGAACAGCCGCAGATGCGCCGCACCCACCGACTTCATCGCCAGCTGACGACTTTAATTCACAGCGTCGATCCCGTCTTACAGGGCAAAACGCTGGATGTGAGCGAAAGCGGGGCGCGTGTCCTACTAGAAAGCTGGACAAATCTGCCAGATTGGGTTGAGCTAGAGCTGATTGGCGATTCGGGCACCTGCGCCAGACTCAACGGTAAAATTACTCGCGTGCAGCCAACCCAGGAGAATCAGGTTTTACTGGCGATCGATTTTGTTGATCTCACGCCTGCCCAGTCTGATGCACTGGTATTGGTGCTGTACTCAGACGTGGAAGAGTGGTATGCCCAGCACCGATCAGAAATCGATCGCCCTTTTTCCTCACTGCGGTTTCTGCTGACGGGCTTATCTCGCGTGTTTCAGAGCTTAGAGCCAGCCCCCACGCCCCCCGTGCGCAAGCAAATTCGGGCGGCTGTCCAAGTCTATTGGGAAGGACAGTTTTACCCTGGAACTGCCACTGAAATCAGCTCTTCTGCCCTACAGGTTAAGCTAGCGCAGCCGTTGCCCAACCTTGACCAACTAGTAAAGACTCGATCGCCCGTAGGTTTGCTGCTCGGTCAAAATTCTAACACTGCCGCCACTCGGCTGATTGCCCACATTGAGGCGATCGATTCTGGTGCGTTAGATCGAGACAATCTGGCGATCGAGCTGGTTTTTCCCAAGCATTTGGAAGGACAGCAGGACAACAAAATTAGGCATCTGCTGAGGACGCTAAATTAGAGTGGAATGCAGCAAGGGATCACAATGCAGCCGCTAGACTGTTGACTCTGGAGTTGGCTCTGGAGCGATCGCCCAGCCGCCGCACACTCTCGAAATCGCTGGGCAGAAAGTTGTAGTGCTGAACTCAAGCTCTGGTGCATCAGCAAATTTTTGATGTGTTCCGAGCAAGATGAGTCGCCATATAGCAGCCTGTGAGGACAGGAAAATCCCTTTCGTGGCGAAACGTGCTGTTGGTAAAGGGCGATCGAATGGATGGCGGTATTACGCGTGAAAGTGCCAGCACTTAACGTCATCAGCTTGTCCTCATCTATGATTGACAGCCAGATAATACCTATAAATCAGCGTTGCCCCATCTATCTAGCGAATTAGCATCCAGCGAGCTAGCATCCAGCGAACTAGCATCCAGCGAACTAGCAATCCAAAAATTCAGCATTCATTAAGGGTTTGCCAATTCGGCTCTCAGAGAAGCATTGCATAATTAAAATACAGGTCTTTGGATATTCGCAACTTTGCCCTATGAAGCTTTCTAAGAAAAATCTGGATCAGCAGCTTGACCGTGTTTATGACGTAATTATTGTCGGTGGCGGCATTGGCGGACTGTCGGCAGCTATTTATCTTCAGCGCTATCGGCTGTCTTGTCTGGTGATTGAGAAGGGCAAAGGGCGATCGTTTTGGATGCAGGATGTCACCAACTATTTGGGTTTGCATCCCCACACGGCGGGGCGTAGCGTCTTGCAACAGGGGCAGGATCACGCGCTGGCGGTCGGCGCAGACCACCTGCGGGGCTATGTGGAAGATGTCACCGATGAGGGAGAAACCTTTGCCGTCAAGGTCAAGCTGGGCAAGCAGGACAGCAGCTTGCCTGTGTTTCGCAGCAAGTATCTGATCGCGGCTAGCGGCATTATCGATACGCTGCCCCAGCTCGAAGATATGCAGAACGTGTTTGAGTATGCGGGCTACAACCTGCACGTCTGCCTGATTTGCGATGGCTACGAGATGGCGGATACGAAGTGCGGTCTATTTGTCGGTTCAGAGGGTGCGATTAACACCGCCTTTGTGCTGAACTGGTTTACGCCCTACGTCACCGTGTTTACTAACGGACAGGTCGAGGTCAGTGAAGAGATGCGGCAAAAGCTCCAAGATCACGGCTACCCGCTGGTGGAAACGCCGATTAAGAAATTCTTGGGTCACGACCATGAAATGACGGGTGTAGAGCTTACCGATGGCTCGACCGTAGACTTGCAAACGGGTCTAATCTCAATGGGTTCTATGTATCACGATGACTACCTGCGGGATATTTCATTGGAGCGAAACGGCAATAACATCATCACCGACTCAATGTGCCGCACATCTCATGATCGCATTTTCGCAGTTGGAGATATAAAAGAAGGGATTAACCAGGTGTCGATCGCCGTTGCAGATGGTACATTAGCTGCTACAGCAATTTGGCGAGAGATTCGTCGGGCTTCGCCGCCGCGTCGCTGGGAAGAAAACCTCATTGGAGTAAAATCGTGACTCAATCAGAAACGCTGACCTTTCCCGAGCTGCAAGCAGAAGTCGCCCATCTGCAGGAAGAGCTGCAAATGCGGGATCAGTTGGTGCAACAGCTCTCGCAAGAGCTATTTCGCCTCGTCAAGGGCAATGAGACTGCGCTGCCCGCACCCGAAGTCTCAGAGCGTCAGATGGCAGAAATGCGCGCCCTGCGAGAGCAGCTTCAGAGCGTCGAGCAGCAGGTGACTTTTTATCAGGCGCAAATTGCCGATCGAGACACCGAAATCTATCAGCTTCGCCAGACGGCTCAGGAATTGGGCGATCGCTCCCATATGCTTGAAAAAGTGGTGCAGGAAATGCCTCACATCTACCGTGAAAAGTTCGAGCGGCGGTTGGCTCCCATCAAAGAAAAAGTCAGCCTAGTGCAGCGCGAAAATCGTCAGCTCCACGCCGAGTTGCAAAGCGTCAGCTATCGTCTGGCAGTGCGCAGCCGTCGGGGCACCCAGCTTGATCTGCCCACGTTTCCATCGGGTTCCGTAGCATTGCCAACTCTGGGATAAAAGTTAGAACTACAACTGGGCAAAAGTGGAAAAAGTTAATTTAGCAGAGAAGCTCAGCCTATTTCAAGATCACTGGCATCCGCATGTGGTCGGTGATTTGAATGGGCAGCAGGTTAGACTCGTCAAGTTTCAGGGTGAGTTTGTCTGGCATCAGCATGAACAGGAGGACGAGATGTTCTTGGTGATCAAGGGCAGTTTTCAGATGGAGTTCCGCGATCGGACAATTCACTTAACTGAAGGCGAATTCATCATTGTGCCGAGAGGCGTTGAACATCGCCCCGTCGCCTCTGAGGAGGTGCATGTGCTGCTGTTTGAACCTGCTTCAGTGGTAAATACAGGCAATGTGCAAGATGAGAGAACTGTGCTGGAGCTGACCAAGATATAAACTCTCAAATACTCTGCCCCATTGAAATCTTCACTCTGAATCATGTTTAATCAACCCGCACAGCCAGAGTTCTTGACCTTCGAGGAAGTCGCCGAAGTCGATCGCGCCTTAATGACTTCGCGGGAAAAGTTTTCGGCGCGGGTGGCGCTCTACTCTTTGCGATCGCTGAAGCTGATTGCTCAAAAGTATAGTGTGGCGATCGCCGATCTCAATCCTCAGCAAATAGCCGACTGGGTAGCGGCAGATCCGACTTTTCAGGCAAATCCAGCCTTCGATGAAGGCTTCAAGGGTTTCTTTACTCAGCTTGTGATTTCGTCCTTCAAGCCGCTGAAGCAGGTGGCATTAGCGGAGGGAGGGGCGATCGAAGATTTGACGGTGCCGCAGGTGATCACTTGGTTTGAGCAAGAGGCAAAGCTGCGGCTAGAAAAAAATTAGCTGAGTGAGTTCGCTTATTTTTTGAGATGAATTGTCCCGGTAAAGCTGAACAGGACGTTCAGTCTTCCTGAGTTTCAGCAGGGAGATCGCCATCAAACACCACAATAAAAGTTCCTTCGGGCATGAGTTGGCGCAAAACACGGGCATGACCATCAGCATCAGACTCATTGCGGCAACGCGCTACTACG
The DNA here is from genome assembly GCA_949127645.1 of Synechococcales cyanobacterium PMM_0036. Taxonomy (GTDB): domain Bacteria; phylum Cyanobacteriota; class Cyanobacteriia; order Elainellales; family Elainellaceae; genus Drouetiella. The sequence goes on along the minus strand of CASBQM010000075.1, from coordinate 280 downwards.
ATGCGCTGCATTTTGGGCAACAATCGCACCAAAATCCACCTATGGAGATTGTCTCGATAGGGCATAATTAAATTTATCTCCATTGCAAGTTGGAGCTTGAGCCAGTGCAGAACTTTCCAGGGGACGCACTAGCTTTGGCTTGAGATTAAGCATATCAGAGTTAGCAACAAAATTGAAACACAAATGTTTCATTTTGCTTGCATAGAACAGATTTGAAACAAAAAATGCACCAAAAGTATGCCAAAACGGTTTCCCATTGGACCACTGAGTGAACATGACG
>CASBQM010000074.1 GCA_949127645.1 Synechococcales cyanobacterium PMM_0036 | reverse complement strand
TCCTAATAAAAGTGGCTACAGCTATAGCTGAACGGAGTCTGATGCTAGATGGCAAACCCGTTGCTGACCCTGCTGACTATCTGCGAACGGCAACAGTCACCCCCTCAATCGGCGAACTTTCCGTGCGCGACATGGTGTCAGAAGCGATCGCCACCCACGAGCTAATCATTAGCGAAATGCATGAAGATGCGGCGATCGCTAACGATGCAGGAGACATTGGCACGGCTGACCTGTACACGCGATTGGTACAAGTTCATCAAAAACACCGCTGGTTTTTGAAAGAGTTGCTGAGAAAAGGCGATAACCTCGTCTCTTAAGGTGACGTATTTCGTAAGAGTTTGACGCTACGTACCTTCTAGAAAGGCAAGTGATATCGATATATCTGTAGTGTAAGTAAGACATCCGAACTACAGATGTCCGAACTACAGATATATTTGGCGTTGCTGAATTGAGGTATGAATTCTCAGACTGTCCCTCACCCTAGCCCTTTCCCGAATGGAGAGGGGACAAAAGTTCTAGCTCCCTTCTCCCTAGGGAGAAGGGTCGGGGATGAGGGCAATTCATACTTGTATTCAGCAACGCCATATATTTTTATTTCACAGCGCCATCTGGCATTGTTGTACCTGACAGCTTGGCATTACCTAAATCAACCCCAAATAGGTTAGCTCCTTTTAGTTTTGCCCCTGTCAAATCCGCGCCGCTGAGATTTGCGCCGCTGAGATCGGTTCCCTTGAGGTCAGCATTGCGTAGATTTACGCCGCTGAGATTGGCTCCCTTAAGATTGGCGCTCTTAAGGTCGGCAAACGATAAGTCTGCATTGCTTAAATCTGCGCCGATGAGCTTGGCGTTGCTGAGGTTAGCAAATGAGAGATCGGTCTGGCTAAGGTCAGCATTGCTGAAGTCTGCTGCCGTCAAATTGGCGAGGGATAAGTCGCCACCTTTGAGATCAGCACTGTTGAAATTAGCGTTGCTCAGGTTGGCAAAGAACAGCTTGGCATCTCCTAGGCTGGCTCGAAAAAACTCAGCACCGCTTAAGTTGGCAAATGACAGATCTGCACGATTGAGTGTTGCCCGAAACAGCTTGGTGCCACTGAGATTGGCGCGGCTGAGATTGGCATCACGCAAGTCAGCATCGCGCAGGTCAAGATTGCTTAGCGTCACGCGATTCAGATCGGCGCTACTCAAGTCGGCACCCACCAGAGAAATCACCGGAGTCTGGCTGTCAATTAAATAAGACTCTGCTAAAAACTTGAGCAGGGCTGCTTTCCGCTGACTATCCAATTGTTCTAGCGTAGCGATCGTTTCTTGCTTTGCCTGAGTCCGAATGTCGCTGCCCTCTAGAGAAGTCTTCAGGTCTTTATCTACGACAAAAGCATGAATCTTGTCTTGATAGTCCGCCAATAGCTCCTGCTGCGATCGCCTTACCGCTTTTGGCTGAGGAGAATTAAATCGCCTCATCCGCGTCGGCTCATCCGCAATGTACGTCGGTTCAGAGGCATACAGGTCGCTGCTGACCTCTGGTACAGCCGAATCTGATCCCGCCGAGTCTGGTACAGCCGAATCTGGTACAGTCGAATTAGGTGTTTCAGATGTGCCGTTAGTGTGACCGCCCATAGTGCCAGAGTCCATCAGACCTGAACTCGTAGGAGTCTCGATCGCTGTCGGGATAGGGGGGCGATCGATATAGACAGGCTCATCGGCAAGCCGGATTGCCTCTGCGGGTCTAGAAAGAGGCTGGGATTGACCGGGTGGCGAGGGACGATCGTCTTGTGTCGATGCGGATGACAGCGTTTTGGCGATCGAAACTCCCTGAGACTGCACCAAAAATAGGGAGACAACCAAGAGTTCTAGGGAAGTCCACCCCGTTTGCTTCAATGAAAATCGCTTTTCTCTAGACATATTTAATAGCCGGGATGAGAAGAATGAAAGGTAGTGCTTACATTAGGTAATTTTTCAGTTATCACCTGATAAGAAATTAAAGATAAGAATGTACAAGGTTAGGTGCAGCAGAGAACTACAGCATTTTCAAATAGAGGTACGATCGGTTTAGGATTATATCCGGATGAACAAGCAAAATTAATGACGAGCGATCGCTTAATTTAGCTCCCATTTTTTAATTTAATTTCTTGGCTTAGCTTCTCGAACAGTGCACCTCACTACACAAGAGTGTAATTATGTAGAGTGCATGGGATATTGACCTCGCTTGCTTTTCCCAATTGGCGTTAACAGTTTGATGAGTAAAAACTCCCCTCGCCGATCGCTAAATTCACGCCCTTCACGCTCTGCGAAAAAGGGATCTCGCTGGCTTGCTAAAGCGAGATCTTCGTTGCGAAACAAAGTTAGGGGAATATTGCAATGGCTGCGTTCCCAAAAGCCCATGGGCATAGGATTGCTATTGATGTGGGTAGTTGGCTCTCTGCTAATGATTCGCATTCTCTCTGGCGGATTTCAGGCAGGCGGACTTCATGCAGGTGGGTTTCAGGCGGGCGATCGCTCTCAATTTGAAACCGCTTTTCAATGGATTTCTCAGACGGAGGCTGCCGATGCGCTTAGCCACGGGATTAGCCAGATGACCTACAACCGCTGGCGGCGATCGCACAATCTGCCCTACCAGAACGTGAGTGAAATCAGTGAGGATGAAGCCAAAAATCTTTACCAGACCTACTGGCAGCAAGGAAATTGCGATCGCTACATAGCGCCTTTAGATGCCACCTGCCTCGATACGATGGTGAGTTTTGGTATGAGTGGCTCTCGTTCAACGGCGGAGGGCTTTTTTGCAGAACTGCCCACCGATCCTCAGGCAGCCGCGATCGCCGTGGTCAATCGCCGTATAGACTATCGGCAGCAGATTAGCACAAGGTATGGAGACCAACCTAACTCCGAAATGCCGCTTCGCTCTAGGTATCCGCGTTCTGCATGGCAACAATCTCAGGAGCAACCATCCCAAGGACAGCCACCGCGATCGCTTCAGACCGGGGTGGCGGAAGACTTGAGGCGCGATCAAGAATTGCTTGCCCAAGTTGAAGCCTACCAGCCGCCTCAATCCTCCAACTCTGTGTGGGCTTTAGTGTCAGCTTTTTTTCGGCGACCTAGCTTACCCTTTAGCGCTCCCTTAAGCTCATCATCGCCACAGCCGCTTTCATCTGACCAGATCTTTGCCAAAGCAGAGCCATTCACGGTTGAAGTCTGGATTACCCTAGAAGACGGCACTTCTGCACCTGCCACAGGAATTATTGTGGCTGACGGACTGGTTCTGACCAATGCCCACGTAGTTGAAGGCAATCCACAGCCTAAAATTGAAACCTACAAGCGCGATCGCCTGCAAAATCAACAGAAATATAGCGGACAGGTGATTGCAAGCGATCGCAGTGTTGATATGGCGCTAGTCCAGATCTCTGGAGGTAGCGGATTGCCGATCGCTCCTTTGGCGGATAGCACTGCCCAAGTAAAAGTGGGAGACACTGTGTATGCGCTGGGTTCTCCAGTGGGCTTTCATTGGAAGTTGACTACAGCACAAGTCATTGAAGTCCAGAGTCAGTGCGGCATTCCAGAATTAAAATGTATTCGGATGCCACGAGAATTTTTGCACCCCGGAAACAGTGGCGGTCCGCTGCTTGATGTAACCGGAACGGTAATTGGTCTCAACCGAGCCGTACAGGGAAGCACAGGTGAAGGAGTCAGTATTCCCGTTGAAGACATCAAGCGTTTTCTACAGAGGCAAGGAAAGTAGCGATCGGCAAACCATTAGTCTAGCCTCTTCAACTTGGCTCAACACTGCGCCTTTGTGACCTTCTACGTACCTTTGTGACCTTCCGCGCTTCTTGTTCTATACCCGGTCTGATCACAAAATCATCAAACCAGGCGTGTTCAGCAGAACCTGCACTAGGCTGATCGCTCTCTGCAAATAGCCCTACCTTGATAGGTCCTTCAGGCAGATTACAGGAAGTCTCAAAATGACGTATCCAGGGCATTTTCTCATTCTCACGAATCTCAGATAGCAACCTGCCCTTGCTGTAAGTCAGCCTAAACTCTACTTGGGTTTTGTGATCCCAAGGCAAATCAATTAAGTCCTCTGGTGTTCTCGAATCTACGCCCTTAGTTTCTTTGAGGAGAACAACAGTAATCTGTTGCATGATGTTGAACTCAATGACTGCTTTGCAATAGTTATCGAGGTCATTAAACAGCAAAATACCGGCTTGCCCAAAAGCAGTTTCGTTGTAAAAACCAACTTTGCATTGCACCTGAAACCCTTCTGTAAGTCGGTAGCCCAGCCGATAAACAATAGGGACGGGAGTCTGTCCATCATAGGTTGTAGAAGTACGATAGAATCCGTGACCCTGATAGCGACGCATATCCAAACGCCCGTTCAGCAGCTTCCAATCTGATGGAGACTCATTGAGCCAGTAATATCCAGGCTTTAAAACTGACCCCTCAAAACCATCAGTAAATATTCCATTAGCTGGAGAGCTTTGAGTAGACTGAGATATTTTAGAAGAATGTGTGTTTGCTAAATTGGTAAATTGCACTGCTCCAAAGGCAGTTGCCATTAATCCAAACTCTCGCCTTCCCATCATTGACGTAAACTTTTTTCTCCACTATTAAGTCTTCCATCATCTATTCACGGATTTTGCGCCCGCTTCTGTAAACCCTGTTAAATCTAGATTGCTTGCTAGATCTGAATCGAAGATGAAACGACTCTCAAAAATTACCCTAGTCTTCACCAAGATGCACTCTGGAACTCTACAGCCATCGCTCCCATTTATGAAAGCTAGGGCTTTATGCTGATGAGAACGGGATTAAAGCCCCATTTTAATCAACTCTATCCAGTCCCTATCTCTACCCTTGAGCAGGTTTTGCTTTCTAAAAATAATGACAGCTCATTACCTGAGTCTTTCTCTAACCTGCCCTGGCTTACCCCATAGTACCCGCTCCTGTTTGTATATCACCATTCCGGGTTTTGCGCCTTTGGGCTTATACACCAGCTTGGGTTCTGTGTAAACCACCGGAGCCTGATCGCCCTGACGCGCTCGACTGTAGTAAGCTGCCAAGTTTGCCGTAAACTGTAGATCGATCGCATCCGGAACAGATCCAGGCTCTAGCCGCAGCAGCACGTGGCTACCAGGAATCTCTTGGGTGTGAAACCAGAGGTCGTAATCTCCGGCAACGCGGAACGTGAGCTGATCGTTTTGGCGATTGTTGCGACCAATCAACACCTCGAAGCCATTGGGGGTGCGATCGCGCAAAAAGTTCGTGGTCTCAGCCGCACCCGTATTCCGGTAGCGCTGATCGGGATCATCCATATAACTTTGCTGAATCATCTCCTCGCGGATTTCTGCCAGAGACACCAGATCCTCAGGATTGATGTACTGATCAAACTGAGCGATCGCCACCTCAATTTGCTCCAGGTAGTGAATCTCAGCCAGGACTTCCGCTAGCAACGGCTCTAGAGCAAGACGCGATCGCTTTAGCTTCTGGTGTCGCTTGTAGAATGCCTGAGCATTTTGCACGGCGTTCTTTTCAGGATTGAGCGGAATCTGGACGGGCTGCTCGGTAGCAAAGGCTGCTAGGGTAATCTGCTTCATTCCGGGCTGCCATTCATGCAGATATGCCATTAGCAAATCAGCCTGTTCGCGGTACTGGTCAGCATTATCCGACTGTTGCAGCCGCGACTGAAAATCTTTGGCTTTCACGTATAGCTTCTTCAGGATATTGCTCAGCTTTTGGCTGATTTGGTGCCGCAACTGAGAAAAGTCCTGCTGATTTAGCTCATCGGTATAGTAGCGATTGAGCAACGTCTGCACCGTTTTCTCAGGTTGCTCGGCTTTCTCAGATAGCACGATGCCCCAACCCATAACCGTGTAGCCTTGCGATCGCCATCCCGGCTGAAACTGCTCTTGCTCTAAACTATTCAACCAGGTCTTCCAGTGCTGAAAGAGCTGCTGCCAATCCAATGCTGTCAGCGTTTCGGTAGACTGCTCAGGGTCTAGTCCTGCTGCTTCGATCATTGACAGCACCAGCGCTGAACTCAGCCCGCGATAGCACTTAATCAAATTACGCCGCAGCGCTCCCGGAATCAGGCTCAGTCGCTCTTGCCAGCGCTCTTGAGGTTCCGTTAGCGTCGGCGTGGCATCGGTCAAAGCCGGAGGAAACTCGTAGGGCTGTCCGGTTTGGATGGGGCGAACTCTAGACTGCTGGGCGCTCACCTGATGGGCAGCCGTCACAATCACATCCTCCTGATTGGTCAAAATCACGTTGCTGTAGTTGCCCATAACTTCGACATAGAGATGCCAGAGGGCGCTATCTCCAGGACGACGGGCAAACTGCAAGTCTATCACCCGCTCCCAGGGAGAAAGGGGAACGATCGCCACCAATGCCAAGCTACCTAACTGATGACGCAACTGCTGGCTAAAGGTGAAGGTGTCAGGTAGCCGAGGCGGTGGGTCGCCCATGCACATACGAGCCGCCTGGGGATGCCAGGAGAGAGTGAGCCAACCCCGCCGATCCAGAGTGCGGAGCGCTAGGGCGATCGTATGGCGATCGATCTGATACACCTGCTCTAGCCGCGCCGGAAGCCAATGGGTTCTGAGTTCGGCACAGGCAGCCATTAAAGTCGTAAAGTCTACAGGTTGCACAGAGGATGAGGGAAGATGAGGAGAATGTGAAGAACGGGATCTAGGCGCTCAGGGAATTTAGAGTTTTAATGAAGCGTTTCATCCTGTAGGTCAAGAATTTTAAGGAATGAAGCGGTTTAATTTTTGAACTTTCTAAATTTAAGTTGAGTACAGTATCTTAAAGATTCAGGGTGTAAGCATCATAAATTTCTAAAAATTGAGACTATTTCTATCTTTGGACCGAGTGATGCTGTGCCAAGTCAATATTTTCCCCGATAACATAAAAAGGCGACAAGGTTCCTGATCGGCTACGAAAACGGGTTACTTATGGATATTAAGCTCATAAACATTGGATTTGGCAACATTGTGTCTGCCAGTCGGGTCATTGCAATTGTCAGTCCAGAGTCAGCTCCGATCAAGCGAATTATTACAGATGCTCGTGAACGCAATCAGTTAATTGATGCTACTTACGGTCGTCGGACGCGGGCTGTCATCATTACGGATTCAGGTCATGTTGTGCTTTCGGCAATTCAGCCTGAAACAGTTGCAAATCGCTTTGTGGTCAGCAAAGACATGGCAGGAGAAGAGAAGTAGTTCGGTTTTATAAAGCCGATATTTTATAAAGCCAGCAGTGCTTTATAGAACCAACAGTGTTTTATAGAACTAACAGTGTTTTATAGAACTAACAGTGTTTTATAGAACTAACAGAGTATACTGAACTACATTTGGCGATCGCACAACGGTACAGATATGGCTAAAGGTAGACTGATTGTACTGACTGGACCTAGTGGCGTTGGCAAAGGCACACTGCTGCGATCGCTGTTTGCGCGTCACCCAGAGCTGTATCTATCCGTTTCTGTGACCACCCGTGCGCCCCGTCCAGGAGAAGTGCATGGGCAGCACTACTATTTTGCCACTCGTGCTGAGTTTGAGCGCATGGTGGCGGAAGGAAACTTACTGGAGTGGGCAGAGTTTGCCGGAAACTGCTACGGTACGCCCCGCCGCCCCGTAGAAGAACAGATTCAGCAAGGGCGATGGGTCGTTCTAGAACTTGAGCTTCAAGGCGCTAGACAAATCCACAAAAATTTCCCCGAAGCCCTGCGTGTTTTCATTATGCCGCCTTCACTGACTGAGCTAGAGCAGCGGCTACGCAATCGAGGACAGGACGCTGAAGAGGCGATCGTTCGTCGTTTGAAGACTGCCAGAGCCGAAATAGCCGCCGTTGACGAGTTCGATTTTCAGGTCGTTAACGATGATTTAGATAAGGCGCTGCACCGCATTGAACAAGCTTTGTTTATGCCGATCGCTAGCGGTGTGTAAGAGGATGTTTGAAAAGTACAAATCGCTACCCGAACCGCCCCCTTTTCTTGCTTACCGCAGGCGCTAAGCCCCCAACCATGGAGGACTTTGAATAAGAATTGACTATGCGCTTCGCATACCCAAGCGAATGAAAGTCCCTCAAAATGGGAGCATTAAAAGGGCGAATGCAGAACATTTGATCCTTTTTAGATACCCTCTAGAAGAAGCCTATAGAAGGAAATTTAGGGCGTTAGAAAATCAATGAGAGCTAGGCTATAAAAATACTTGTAAATAAGCTTCTTTACAAGCTGTGGATTTTGTATTTGCACAAGCAAGATGTTAATGGAAAAAATTCTTGATCCGTCTTCACACATCCCTAACATCAATACCTCAAAGCACGATTACAGAAACTTGAAACAACGGGTAACAGCCGCTTCGGTGAACTATTCATTAAATGCCTGAAGCCAAAAAATGCGTAGTGCGATCGGACATTTTGCTAATCCGGATAAAACTGAAAATTAATTCAATTAAAACCTAACCAATTTCTCAACTGGTCGAGTGTAGATCACCGAACTTGGCTGAGATTAGAACGCTTTTCCGGAAAGAACAGGCGCAGTTGTTGTAGTGGCATAGGAAGGCATATGCGTAACTGTCCAGGTGATTTTTACTTAGTTTAAGCCTCTCAAAACAAACTAACACCCTTAAATTCCCGTAGGTTCCCTGTTGTTAACTGGTGCATACAGCAACTTTTGCTCCCTATGCGCCGTCCTAGACTGTCATATGTTGGAGTTCTTAAGAGGCATCTACCGTTCATTAGCGAAAAGCCCCCATCATGATGAACCCTGCAATCTCAACTTCCAACAAGCCAATCGTTAACAAGCCAGTCGTTAACAAGCCAGCTTCTAGCAAATCAACCCGATCGCTGGCAACCTCTCGATCTCGACAAAATTCCGTTCCTGAAAATGCATCTCTGAAAACGTCACCCCTGGAAACGATCGTGAAAACGTTACCCCTTCAGTCACCTGTCCAGTCACCAGTTCAATCATCTACCCAGTTACCAGTTCAATCATCTACCCAGTTACCAGTTCAATCATCTACTGAGTTATCCGCATCAACTCTTCAAGGTTCACCTGTTCAGAGGCTAGACAATAACCTTATCCTGCTTCAGGGCGTAGTAGAAGGTTTGCCAGACGGCATCTTGATCTTGAACAATCGCGGCGAATTGACCTATGACAATAGCTGCGCCCGCCAAATTTGCCAAAATTTACTTTCCTCAACCGCCTCAACCAGCGTTCCTCATCAGATTTGGCGCTGCTGCCATGCCTTAATGG
>CASBQM010000073.1 GCA_949127645.1 Synechococcales cyanobacterium PMM_0036 | reverse complement strand
CCTCTTGAGCGTAGGTTGCCAAAGAACTAACAGAAATCGATCGCTCTAGCAGCCCATAGGAAACCGTGACGCGAGTAGCCGCCATTGCCGAGCCTGATACTATCAGCGACGCGATCGGCATGATCCACAACCCTATCGATCGTAAAGCTCTTCTCATGGCGTAAGTTCAGGAAGCCAAGTCCTGGAAGTTTATGGGTCAATCCTATCAGCCTCCTAGGATTTCAGGGAATCTGCCGATCGGCTACGAAGCTGTCTTTAGCACTAGATTTTTTAGCTTTTAGCTTTTAGATTGAATCTAAAAGCTAAAAAAATCTAAAATTTCTATGCGATCCAGCAGTCTTTCATGAGCAAAGTCATAGTCCTTGTGGCTTACTTTTACCTCGCCACGTATCCTGACTTGTCTGGCGCATAGTTAGCAAAAATTGAGCCATCGGAGCTGTAAAGCTCGATCGGGACTTGAGCCGTTTTGCCAATGTCTGCCAAGCTTTGGAGGAGTTCGCTGACCTGAGTTGTCACAGCCGTCCGGTTACTAGCGCTGCCTTGAGCTTGGGCACGGACGATCGCATTTTCTACAGCCTGATCATACTGCGGCGTAATTTGAATGCGAATGCCATTGGGCGACAGCGTGTAGGTACATTTGGACGCTCCGGTTGATGCTCCTGAACGAGTGCCCAAACAGGCGCGATCGAGGTCTGGCTTAACGTTTTGCATGGCGCTCGATCGGTTGAGATTGGCTTCAGCCTGGGTCAGCGCCGCCTGATATTCGTTAATTAAGGGCTGTGCCTGGGTGTAATAGACAGTGCCTTGCGGAATTTGCTGAACGTTAATTAACGCCTTGCGCCACAGCCCTACAGCTTGCGTCCATTGGCTCTGCTGCTCCCAGTTCCGGGCTTGCTTTGCCAGGTCTACGGCTTCCTGATAAGAGCCTGTGGAAACCTGTTCTTGGTTGCGCTGGTTGTCGGCTTCTGCCATTTTAGGCTGGTAGAGATTAATAAACTGTTGCGCTTCGGCATATGCCATTGTGCCTTGGGGCACTTGCTGCAACAGATCGATGGCGGCTTGCCAAGTAAGATAGACCTGCTGCCAACTTTCGGAGGTGATGGCAATGCCTGCCCGACTTTCGGCAACTGCTGCGGTTTTGCGCGCCGTCGTAACTTTATCTTGGGCGCTCTGCTCTGCCAAAACTCGGCGATCGGTGTTAGCTAGGTTGACTTTATACTCAGCCAGTTTTTTTTGAGACAGCGCCAAAACCGGGCTATTAGAGGGCACTTTTTCTAGGGTAGCGATCGCCTCTCGCCAATCCCACTGAATCTGTCTCCACTTGGGTAGCGGATGGGGCGGATTCTGGCTTTTTTGCGCGGCGGCGTTTGCCTGTTTCAAGGCTTTAACGACTTGCCCAACCATTTTTGATTTGCTCTCGTAGGTTGCCTGTAAAGTCTGTGCTGTTTGGTGCTGCCCCGACCAGGATGGGATGCTTTCGAGTAAATAGCTGGCTTCGGTGAGCTGGTCGTAGGCTTCAACGACGGCTAATGCAGAATCAGTGGTGGCGATCGTCTGAGTTGCCTTTTGGTCAAGCTGTTGTGCCTTCTGAAGCGGTTCACAGACTGCTCCTAACACGCAGGGACGAGTCAGAATATAGGCTCCGCTAACTAGAACAAATAGCCCAACGGCTCCCCCCAACATCAGTGTTGAAAGCGGAAATCGCTCTCTGAAAGGTTTGCTTGAATGTGGGATAGGAGGGCTAACGGGTGGAGATGCATCAGGAGAAATCTGAAGGGGTGTTGTGGGTAGCCTAGCCGTTGAAGGTGAAGGGTCTGGGGATGCAGCGGCGATCGCAGTTTCAGGTGTAATTACTTCAGGCTCAGCAATCTCAGGCTCAGCAATCTCAGGTGCAATTACTTCAGGCTCAGCAATCTCAGGCTCAGCAATCTCAGGCTCAGCAATCTCAGGCGCAATAGCTTCTGGCACAATACTCGATTCTTGAGGAGCGATCGGTTCGTGAATTTCAGCCTCAGCAGCCTCAGTAACTTCAACGACCTCAGCGATCGGTTCTTCAGCTTTAATGAGTGTCTCAGTTTCGACTAGCTCTTCGGGTTCAACTAACGCTTCAACTTCAATAAGCGCGATCGCTATGGGGTGTTCAGGAGTGGCGATCGATTCAACCTGTTCAAGTTCAACCTCTTCAAGTTCAACCTCTTCAAGTTCAACCTCTTCAGATTGAATACTTTCAGGTTGAATACTTTCAGCTTCGGCAAGTTCAGAAGCAAAAAATTCAGAAGTGGATAAAATTTCGAGATGGGCGGTCTCGTCAGGTTCGATCGCGGTTGCTGTCTCTTCTGAAACAGTAGGCGTATCAATCACAAGATGTGCCTCAGATTCGGCGATTTCTTCAGTAATCGCAATCTCTTCAGCAACCGCTATTTTTTCAGCAACTTCTGGCTGTGGAGGTTTAGACAAGCTCAGATCAAGAATTTCCTCATCGGCTTGAGCAGCTTCAGGAATCAGAGCAGCTTCAGGTATCAGAGCAGCTTCAGGAATCAGAGCAGCTTCAGGTATTGCAGGGATTTCGGGAGTTTGATCGGGCTGAATTGCAGGTTCGGCTACTGTCTGCTGACGATCGCCAGTCGGCTGAAGAACTGCTTTATCTGTCCCCTTAGAAGCCGATACGCTAGAAGGCGACAGGATGACGGGCACTGGAGGCGGCAAAGCAGCAAGACGGAATGGAGCGGCTGGCTTCACTGCGGGTTTTGCAACAGGTGCTAATGGCTCTAGAGTAAATGCCTCAGATTGGTAAGGCTCCTGATAGCCCACAATGCGCAGGTAAACCCGGACTGGCAGAGATGCATTCTGTCCAGTAGCATGATGAACTAATCCCGATCGAAACAGATCAGGGGCAACCTCAGTGAGCGATCGCTTGATTTCTTCTAAAGTTTGCGCTGGATCTGGCTCAATATGCAGCAGATGTTCTATCAGAATCAGTAGGGTTTCTTGCCGAATTCCACACCGAATCTGGAGCTGTAGCAAGGGCGAGAGTTTTAACAGCGTTTGCTGAAGACGCTGCCCCAAAGCCTCTAGCTCACCCTGAAACTTTGCAGTATTCATCGATCCCAATTGCTGATTCTCATCCGAAGGGCGTTTCCTAAGCATACGGTTGGGATAGGGCTACATCCGGTAAGGTGCATAATTCTATGGGTGAGACTCATGGGTAAGGCTCATGGGTCAAAATAATAGACTCAAATCATGCCTAAATTAATCTTATCCAGTATGGCTTGACTCAGGTGCGGTCGGCATGGGGCGATCGCCCTCTTTAGTCCGGTTCTCCGCCGATGTCAAGACTTGCGATCGCTTTCTCAGCCGCTACAATAGGAGCAGGTTCTACTGCGGCGTTGGTGACTGCCAATAATGTTTTATGATCTTGCTTTGTCTATAAGGGAACCCAATTGATCTCAGTGGCAGTATACCGAGCTTGTACTCGGAAACTTTAAACTGGGGCAGAGGTGCCCACCTGGATTCGTCCAGGTCAAAAACTGAGGTAAGACGGCGCTGCGGTGAACCCCTAGAACAAGCTTTTCCCTTGTCTGGTGACAGGGGAATTTTTGTGGGGTTGGAGTCGAGATTTTTCCCTCATCCCGTTCGGCTAAGCGCTCAAGTCAAAGCCTCCACATTCTCTCACGACTCTGGCTCACCCCCGATCGCTCCAAGGCAGGGAGATGGGCAGCGCGATTATATCCTGGGTGAGTCTGTCATCAAGAACACTATTGCAGGATACTACTGCAATTGTTGCAGAAACTTTTCTACATCCTGCTCTAGTAGCGGCAGGACTTCTCTAGCGCGGTTTAAGTTAGCCATTAGCTGCTCGTAATCGATCGGGACTCCATAGGCGTGACAGAAGAAATGCCGAAATCCTCGTAGAGCATTCAGCGCCGCAAAACTTCCCTGAGACAAAACAGCAGGTCTCACTGCCGTTATCTCTTGGGTCATGCGCTACAAAATCAACTGATGCCAACGGGAAGTATCAGTAATCTGATTTTCAAATTGAACCGCAGTTGTTTTCAATAAATCCTCTACAGCATTGTAAAAGTTATGAATTTGATAGGCGACACTCTCTAGACGCGCTGCATCCTCGCGTTGCAAGCCTTGCGCCCTTAACTCAACCAATTGGGCGACCTGCTGAATCAACTGCATTTGGAATTGAACATCGGCTGTGAAGACGGCTAGCTGTCGCGCATCCACAGCAGCCCTCTCTCTCGAATCCGGTGGGCAAAGTGACAATGGCGTAAATTGACGATATCGACATCTCGCAGTAGCAGCATTGACAGATCGGCGATCGCCTCAACCTGCTTGACAGAATTAATTGCCTCAACTGCCAAATCGACATCTGAAGCTTCATGGAATCGCATGGGCTGCGTCACCGAACCAAAAAGATAGGCTTTTTCAATACCATAATGGCTACCCGATCGTTGGAGCCATTCTAAGACCTGCTGCAAGACCTTCTGACGTTCTTGCTCGTGGCTTTTTTGTCTCTCTATCAGGACTTCATCTAGGAGTTGGGTATTGAAGGGTGTGCCCATCGAAATTAGGGGATTCGTCAGGTTCATCCCTACCAGTGTACCTAACGGGACTTAAGGCTATTGGGGTTCACTCTCACCCCCCGATCGCTCCAATTCGGCGTGGAGATGGGTGGCGCGATCGCGGCGGGTTTGCAGGCGATCGCGTTTGCGTTGCAGGAACTGGAGTTCTGTTTCGAGTTCGGCGAGTTGATCGTCCAGTTCGGCGATCGACTCGCTTAGAATTCCCCCAAGAGTTGTCGATCCAGATCGATGCCAATTTCTTTCCGGGCAATGCGCTCCATCAGTTCGGAGAGGCTGAGATCGAATAGCTCCGCCATCTCTGCGAGGAGGTTGCGCGCCGTTGGAGTCACTGTCAGCGTCAGTTTGACCTTGTTTTCGTCTCTGGCTTTGGCTTTGGCTTTGCGAATCACGATTTCTGGCTGAACTCATAGCGAATGCACTTCCTAAGTTACCGTATTCCGATCTAAACACATATATACGTGTTATTTTTTAAATTCTAAAAGTAGACGTATATAGAAATGAATCACCATCGCCCGTGGGTTGTTATTGCTCAATTTCCTGGACACAAGCCCAAAGCCATTACGCGTACCGCCAATCGATCGGAAGCTGACGATTTTGTGCGCTTTTTGACGCGACGGGTGCCGCAGGGATATTTCTATGTGATTTTTGAGCCGCCAGAGTGAAGAAGATATTCTTATGGGAAGTAATATTGGGTGGATTCAATTGAAGCAATCGTTGATTTTCTACATTACGGTCAGGGAATTAAATCTTCAGAATCCAGTAAAAACAACTTAGGTTAAACTGAGGAAATGAGAAAGCTAGAGAGTGTTCATTTCCATCAATTTCGAGGACTCCGAGATTTGCATTTAGAGCATCTCGGTCAGGTTAATTTATTGGTTGGAACAAACAACTCTGGCAAGACAAGTGTACTAGAAGGCTTATCAATATATTGCTATCCTTTAGATCTTCGAGAGTGGCTTAAAATAGCGCGTCAAAGAGAGCAAGAAAATAGATTTAATCAAACTTCAACTCTCGATTCAATTCGATGGCTTTTTCCAAAATTCAACTTTTGCGAAGGAAAACCTGATGAGCCAGAAATAGGTACTCTTCTTATCACTGGTGATGGTTTATTTTCTATTAAAAGGTTACAGGCAAAGTATGAAGTAATTGAAGGATTATGGATTTCCGAAAGAAAACGTAGAAGAAATATTGCTCAGGATAAGCAAGTTGAAGATGAAAATTCAGAGGTTGAAGATGAAAATCCAGAACTTCGTAAAGGAATCAATCTACATATAGAAATTCAGGAAGATTCTACTCAGTTAAGCTTTTCAATTGAAAACTCTAATTTTTCTCAGGATTTTCAATTGTGGGAAGATGACTTCATAGGTAAATTACCTAGCTCTAGTCGCCTGAGTTTAGAGACATCAATTGTTACGCCAACCTCTCATAGATCAGAAACTAATCAGTTTAGGCTTTTGTCTAGAGCAAGCTTTAGCAACTTTAAGACTGATGTAATAAATCTGTTGCGGCAAGTTGATTCTGGAATAGTTGACATAGAAATCCTCTTATCTCCAGATTCTATATCTTCTCGATTCAACACTTATATCCAGCATGAAAAATTTGGGCTTGCTCCACTCAGTACGTTTGGTGACGGAGTACGCCGTCTGCTTCACATTGCACTGAAGCTTGCTAGTGTCAAAGGAGGAATTCTTCTGATTGATGAATTAGAAGTTACAATCCATACTGAAGCGCTCCAAGATTCCTTCAAATGGCTTGTTCGATGGTGTAAAGAGTTAGACGTTCAGCTATTCGCAACTACACATAGTCTTGAAGCCGTTGATTCTTTACTGTATGTAACAGAGTCTGAATTGGATTTGGTGCTTTACCGATTGGAGCCTAAAGAGTCGCACACGCGAGTTGTTAGACATGACTGGAATAGATTGAAGCTTCTTAGAGAAGAATTGGGGCAGGAGATTCGATGGTAGATCGACGATATGCCTTAATTGGCGTTGAGGGAAACCACGATCAAGCATTTTTAAGTAAAGTTCTTTGCAAATTGCTAGGCTTCAAAAAGTTTAATGGGCAAGTGGATAGTCTAGACACCTTCTGGCGTAAGTTTGTACCTATCTATCCTAAATCTGGCAAATTGTACACGAGGCTTGATATGCCCTCTGTTTTACACACAGAAGCTGTTTCAGTGGCTATATACGCTGGGGAAGGGAGCAATCTTATTACAAACTTGGGTGCAAAGCTCTCAGATATTGATCATTCTATGTTCTTAGCTTTTGGCATAGTGGCAGATGCTGATAAGAACAGTCCTGACGAAGTTGCAAAAATTTATTATGAGGGATTTAAAGAATTCTTTCCAAGTTTTCCTGATAAGCCTGGAACTATTGTGGAAAGCGCGTCACGATTAGGCTTGTATGTTCTTCCAGACAATTTTAACCAAGGCGTACTCGAAACACTGCTCTGCAACTGTGGAGAATATGCCTATCCTGAATTTATGCAAAGAGCGAAATCGTATATTAGACTTGTCCGAAATATAAATAGTGGCAAAGAAAGATGGTAGAACGGGATTTTACCGCTCTACCAAAGATGAAAAATCCACTCGATTATATCCAACAATATCCCCAACGGACTAAAGGAATCTTGGGAATTAACGACTCGCAGTTTCAGCAACTGTTGGCAGAGGCTGAATTGAAACAGGCTCAACAGCAAGCTGAGCGAGAACAGCAGAGAACTCGGGTCAACGCGCCAGGGGGAGGACGAAAACCGATCTTGTCGGTCGCAGAGCAGGTGTGTCTATGCCTGTTTTACTTGAGACATTACCCTACTTTTGAAGTCTTAGGACTTCAGTTTGGAGTCTCGAAGACCGAGGCAAATGACACGGTTCACCATTGGTTGAAGATGCTGCGGATGCTGTTGCCTGCGAGTTTGCTAGAGGCGGTTGCACCGGACTTCAGCGACTACGAGAGCGTGCAGGAAGAGTTGACGCAATTCCAGTTGATTGTAGACAGCTTCGAGCAAGCCAGAGAGCGCCCAGAGGATAACCAGGAGCAGCGAACCTATTTTTCGGGTCAGAAGAAACAGCACACCTTCAAATCTCAAATTGTCACCTTGCCACAGGGCAAAGATATTGTCGATGTGGTGGCTGGGGCAAAGGGACCGACCAGTGATAAGACGCTCTTTGAAGCCCAACTGTCTAAGTTTGCGTCCGGACAAGGGTTCGACGGCGATAAAGCCTATGTCGGCGCAGAAAACGTGCAAACCCCCCACAAAAAGCCAAAAGGAGGAGAGTTAACAACTGAGCAAACCGCCGAGAACAAGGAATTCTCCAGCACCCGTCGCATTTTTGTCGAGCATATGATTCGATTATTGCGAATTTTTCGGGTCACCAAAGAGCGATTTCGTCTCCATCCGAGGACTTATGAACAAATCATCCTCACGGTTTGTGGGTTGGTGAGATTTCGTTTAGGGATGATTGTTCTACCTGTTTCACCTCAGAATTGAATCTCAAGTCTCAGATGAATTAGCAAACTGTATTTTTGAGGGAATTATTAACAGTAACTCCCCATAACCCTGATTTTGTCGTAGGGTCTGGCGTGAATCGGGATGGGTCAAAACACTCCCGAACCCAGGCACAGTATGCACTGTAAATTCTCGGACAGGTCTAGTATTGCTAATATTAGATTCCATCAAGCAATCATATTTTGTAACGCGATCGCCGTGTAGATGTGCATGAAAGATTTTTGCCATGATAAATTAGCCTCTTCATTACAAAAGGTTTTAGTTAAGTGTTTTTTAAGCTAGTGAATGACGATCAATTTACATTGGCAGCTTCATCATCATCCCGATCGCCACACCTTGCTGAATATCAAACACATTCTGATCCTTTGATCCATCAGGAGCCGTTTCTTTCTTTTTAGTATTCCCGTGTAAGTCCATCACATAGATCTCATCAAAAGTTTGTTCCAGGCTGCGGCGCATTCCTCTAAACGTGGGATTGTCGAGATATCCATGATTTGTAATAAACGCCAAAATTCCCGATCCGGTTGTAGCAATTCGCCACTGCGAAAACCGCATGAATTTGACGTAATCATCCTGCAACCACTTCGGGTTCTTTTCACCGAGCGGTGCGCCATCCACTTGATAATAGTCACGCACTAGCTTCTGAATCCATTCGCCTTTATTTTCCGAATGACCTGAATAAGGCGGGTTTCCCATCACTACCATCACAGGCTCATCCTGCTTAATTCTGATCGCAGCATTAGCTTCATCACCAACGAAACCTTGAAATAGAAATTCCGACTGAGTTTTAGGATCATCTAACGTATTTGTAAGGTAGACTCCTAATCGCTTACCACTATCAAACTTGTAGCCTGTTTCCTCCAAAAACAACCCCACTTTGAGATGGGCGATCGCATAAGGAGCCATCAACAACTCAAAGCCAAAAACACGCGGCAGCAAATGATTACCTACATACTCAGACCAAGAAATATCTCCCACTCTGGCAACGATCGCCTCACGTTCTGCATGAAAGCGATCGTGAATGATTTGGCAAATTGACAGCAGGTAAGTGCCCGTACCGCAAGCTGGATCGAGAATCATCACCTCTGGATCAGCAAGACCTAACGGCTTATTAAACTTCTCCTTCAACAGCACATCCACCGATCGCACCATATACGACACAACAGGTTCAGGCGTATAGTAAACGCCCCGTCGCTCCCGCATCTCTGGCTTATATGCCGCTAAAAAGTCCTCATAGAATCGAATCACAATATCTTCCCGGTTCTGCTTCTGCCGGAAATCCTGCAAAATCACATCCATCTTCGCTGCCCGCAAAATCGCAAAAATCTCCGCGATCGCCCCAATCAATTCATCCCCCAACTCCTCTGGCGATCGCTCCGAGATATCCTGAAACAAACGACGCAAAAACGGGTTAGTCTCCGGCAACTGCTGCCAAGCCGACTCTCGATCAAACAGTTCCTCTTTCTCGCGTCCTTCTCGCCGATCGCGCACATAGCTAAACACCCGTGCCGTAAATAGCGAATAGGCAATCGTCTGCGCGTAGATATCCGAAAAACTGTAATCCTTCTCGTTCTCCGAAGCCAGCCGCAGTGACGGCAACAACTCCTGCTGAAAACTCTTCAACAGCTTGTGCAAATAGCCATCTTCACCACCACTAGCGGGATACCGACGCTCCTCATCTTTATACACTTTAGGAATGACATTCTCAATCTGTCGGGCTGCCCTTGCCAACAGCTGCGCCAACTCTTCCGCCGTCTTAATTGGCTCATAAAACGCTCGTTCCACCAACGGAATAGAAACCAGCGCTTTGAAGGCGATCGGTAAATCTCCCTGCCGCAAACGGTTTAACCGTGTCTCTAACTCTGCTGAACCCCAGGTAAATGACTGAATATTGCGCTGTCGTAACCCGCCCTCTGTCGGCAACACTAGCGGCACCCGTCCAGCCCCTTCAGTCGGCAGCAGCAAATACATGACTGGCTTGTGTTCCAGGTCACGGCTGACGTAGTGCCCATAGATCCGTTGCTGCCACTCTTTCGACGTCAAAAGCTGCTGAATCTCTCGCTCATCGGTTAACTCATTCAACTCAGAGAAAAAGCCAATGGCGATCGGGCAAGTCTCCTCTGCTTCTGAGGCATTTTCGCCAGGTCACAAGTACCAAAAATCAGATCCTTGTGGATCGCGCTGCTTGGTAGGATAGCCCAACCGCTCACGCAGAGCCTCAACTCGGCTTTCTTTTCCCGCAGATACCTGAGTCCGAACCAATCTACTCGTCATGTCTTTCCAAATTATTGAATGAAATTATGAAATTTTTGTGAATCAGTTTATAAATCAATCCGCGCATAAATTTGCACAGAAAATCGTCAACATTGCTGGAGAGAATGAAGCAATGCGATCCATTAGAGTAGGATTAAATCGCTAATTTAGTTGTTAAAAATAATGGATGGAATTGCAGTAAAATTTCTCAGCGCGCGAAGTATTGAGCAAGCAAATCTTCTGCTCCTTCTGTCTGCTCAAGCGTGGATTTGATTAGCTTAAGCGCGATCGGCGACGGGCGGGACTTGTGATGCTCCCATCGGCTCACGGTCGGGCAAGTGACACCCAAACGCGCAGCAAATTGTTCCTGCGTTAATCCCAACCTTTGTCGTAAAGTTATGATTAATTCAGCTATATCTTGAGTCTCATTCACAGTCTTCAAAGTTTTTTGCAAGTGATACATCAAATGTAAACTCTGAGATTTTCACGTCATCAGTATCTTTACATCTTTGATTCAGCTTTATGAGATTAAAACTTAGTTTGCAAGACAGTGAAGCTTTCCAAGTTTGTCCGGATGGCAACCTACTGCTATCAGTCAACTCAGGCGAAAATCAAAAGTCCTGACATTGACTGCTAGGGAGATTACAGAGAAGCCTTAAATAATCAGCACAGTCAACTGCCAACACAGGCTAGAGCCTACTTCTAACGCATCCGTTAACACATCAGTAGAAGTACCGCGATCGCCCACAACCAAGCCGCCCTTACTGTTAACCCAGCAATTCAAGATTTTTTGTTGTGGATTGAGCGCAGCCGAATCCCTCAACAAAGCCACTCTTACTAACGTATCTGTACCTATTGCCCTATAAATCCAGACAGAGACAGGTGTACAGTGAGCTTAACGTATCAGTAAGGGCAGAACATGACCAGTCTATCGCAACAACAAGAATATCTCGCATCAGTCGCCCAAGCCTTCGATGTAGGCGATTATGAATACCTCTCCCCTGACAAACTGCAATCGCTAGATCAACTGATTGCTAACGGCTGGAAAGCATTAAAGCAGGGGGGAGACATCGATGCTTGCATTAGCGAGATCCAACAAGCAATCAGGCGCTAGAACGTTG
>CASBQM010000072.1 GCA_949127645.1 Synechococcales cyanobacterium PMM_0036 | reverse complement strand
ACCAAATTCGATGCCTTCGATGTTGTCAGTTCCGGTGGGCAAGTTCAGATCGTCTAGGTTCAGCACCAGCCGTTTTTGTGCTGGCTGAATGGCTGCTAGCTGCGTGGCGCTGAGGCTGCTGAGAGAGTCGATCGCACTAATGTCGGTCGCACCTTGCAGACTGATTTCGTAAATCTTGATGGTGTTGCCTGTGCCAGGAACACCTGTGGAAAAGGAACGCTCGATGGCTAGGAAGGTGCCGCGATTGTCGATCGCCAGTAAGTCCACCAGACCGTTTGTGTTAAAGGCGGTTTCTGGAATCGGGGCTTTTGCCACTGGGTCAACGTTGTAGAGGTATTCCTTCTCAGGCTGTCCTGTGACCAGATTGTATTGAATGATCCGGGCTGGAGAGCCGCTGGTGGTTGTGGATAGGGTGCCGTCCTGGAACAGCGCATTTTCGGTGGCGGTATACAGGAATTTTTGGTCGGGCGTGATCGTCAGGCTCTCAAATGCCAGGTTGTTGCGAATGCCGGAAGTCTGGGTGTCACCCGCATCGGTTTTGCCATTGCCGTTGGTGTCTTGCACTACGGGCAGGAATTTCTGGGGGATAAGGAGCGATCGCACTTGCTGTCCGGTCACGAGATCAAATTCGTTCACGAATGGGTTTGTAATCCGTCCGGCAGCAATATTTGCCTCACCTTCAGAAGAGATAAATACCGTCCCTTTTTGGGTCAGCACGATGTCTTCCGGGTCAAGCCGCAATGGTGCAAAGGTTTTGCCTTCGCTGTCGCGCAAAAGAGTTACGCCTGTGAGGGTGGTAGTGGGCACGCCGTTGGCATCTAGCGCGATCTCGGCACTGTAGAAGCGGGGGGGCGTGTTGTCTGCTGGAGGAGGCGTAGTGCCCGAACCCGCAATGGTGCGATCGCCGCGATCGTCAGAAATCAGGTAGTAGCGGTTGTGGGTTGCGTCATAGGTTAAGCCCGACAGTCCGCCAATTTGGGTGGTAATGCCGCTCAAGGTTTGAGTGGTGTTGGTGGGGAAAATCTGCTGTCCGGCAAAGTCGGCGCTAATCAACGTTTTGCCTGATTGAGCGGCACCCAACTGCAAATCAACCCAAACGAGCTTGTGATCGGAGCTGGGATAGCCACCGGGCAATGCCGGGTTAAAAACTCCTACAAGGCGGAACAGCGGATCGGTGTTCAGCGGCCAGAATACCTGTGAGTCGGTGATTTCCAAATCGGTGGAGGGCAGGACGTAATCCGATCGCAGATTTCCGGGCGTGGTGTCGGCGAAGTCAGCAGTGTCAAAAGCAGCGTTGCTCTTGTGGGTGAGGTTGGCTCCTTTTTGCAAATCTGACTGCTGGACTGCACCCGCGCTGGTGGGGATAAAATTGGTGTTGATGTTGGGATTCTGCAAGAGCTGCAAAATGGCTTTGTCGAAGCTATCGCCATCTTGGGGATCGGCATTTTGATCGCCCATGATCACAAAGCTGGAGCCAAATTGCAGTCCGCCTGTACCGCCCTGATCGTCATAAATATAGCCGCCTTTGCTGGGACTCACATAATCCGACCAGAAGCGAATCTCATCAGAGTTGTGCTTGCCGTTGCGGTCTTCAGCTCCGTCAAATACCGGAGGCGTGGGATGACTAACCAACGCGTGAACGGTTTGCCCATTGACGACGATCGGCACATCCCAATGGCTCTTGGAAGAGAGGGGTAGAACCGACTGTTCTTCAGCAGAATACCAGGGAGTGCTGGAACCGGGCAGACTTACTGTAGGCAAGAGTGAACCGGGAATATCTTTCCAAAGAAAGTTTTGGAAGGTGCGAACGTTATCTGTGTCGATCGGGTACTTGGACAGCAGCAGCATCCCAAACTGTCCAGGGAAATTACCGAACCCAAAGGCATCGTTGCCGTAGCCCGGTGCGCCAAGAGTTGTGACAACATTACCGTCATTATCCAGGTCAAATCCAGAGGCAATTCCGGTGTTAGAAGGGGCAATGTAGACGTAGGGATAGTCCACTGGATTAGCACCGTTCTGGCTCAGCGACAGATAGTTTTGCTGAAACAGTCTGACGGGAGCTAGCGGATCGGAGGCGACATAATCAAACTCATTAATCAGCAGCACATCAGGGCTGGTGCGCTGAATAATTTCGGCAACAGCTTTAGCCTGAGCGTTGTTGGGCGTAGACAGATCGCGCACCAATTCACCTTCGTTGTTGCGGTTCAGCGAAGCGTTAAATTGAGAGAAACGGATGGTCGTAGGTTGAGTCATGGGTAGATCTTCCGGAGGTGAATTAGAGAACTAAGAACTCGATTGACTAAATTGACTCAGAATTATCCCAAAACTATCCTAAAATTCTCTCAGAATTACCCTTCAGCTTCCTCAAAAAAGAAGCCGAAGGATAGAGAAAATCAGATCTAGAAGGTCACAAAGTTGGCAGCGGTCAGTGTATTAGCTTGAACTCCCGTGAGAACGGCGATCGTCTCACTACCAACCTGCAAGAGCGAATCATGAGCGCTTACGCCCGTCCCTTGAGTGATGCTAATCTGATCAAAGCGTAGATTTTCCGCAAGCTGGATCAAGTCTTCGCCTAGCGTAAAATCGGTCACAGTATCAGTACCGGTTCCAGTGCTAATTGAGAAGCGATCGCTCCCTCCATTTCCAGTCAGTAGGTCATGTCCTAAACCACCCACCAAGGTTTCTGCGGCATTAGTTCCTACCAGCACGTCATTGGCGGCAGTGCCCCGTAGCAGTGGAGTCAGCGTCAGACGAGAGATGATCGGATCGTGGTCGCTATCCTGATCGGCAAACTCAGAGTTGATGTGAACCACATCAACTTCTGACTTAGACTTGAGGCTGCTGCTGACCAGAATGTGATCTAAGACCTGCGCGTTGCCCTCAAAGTTGTAGGTGTACTGTTCGCTGATCGGCAAGGTGTCAATCAAAGTAGACAGTGCGCCTCCGGCGGTTAGCACCTGTATAGGCTTGGAGAACTGGAAGTCGTTGATGTCTCCCACCACCAGCACATTGGCGTGAGGATCGGCTGCTAGAAGCTCATCCACAAAGCCTCTGACGATCGCCGCCTGCTGCAAACGCTGCGCTTCGGAAGTCAACGTGGGCGGCTGGAAGCGTCCGAATAGCGGCTGATCGCCTCCCTTAGAGTTAAAGTGGTTGGCGATTACATACACAGTATTGCCGTTGAACAGAAACTCACCCACAAGCGGCTTGCGGCTAGTGTTAAACGCCGGATTGGTTGGGTCAATGCGACCCGGACTCGCCGAGAGTTCGCCCTCTACTAGCGTGGTATCTGTGGTTGAGCCACCGCCTGGACGATCGATAAACTGCACCCGCGCCGGATTGAACAGGAATCCCACCCGAATATTGCCTCCTGGCTGTCCGCCATCCTGCCCTTCAACGGGGTTAATGCTGCGATACTCGTAAGCTGGCCCACCTGCTTCTTGGATCGCCTGAATCAGCGTGTGGAAGGTCAGCTCAGCATCAACTCTGCCATCGTTGACTTCAGCTCCAGTGCTGTCCTGAATCTCTTCTAGGGAGAGAATATCCGGTGATTTCAGGTTGTTGACAATTCGATTCGCCAAAGCCGCAAACTTACCGTCTCCCAGATCATCATCCACGTTGCTAGCTCTGCGACCGTCAACTTTACTGATGTCCTCTTTCTTGGGGTCAAGATTCTCTACGTTGAAGGTGGCGATCGTCAACTGATCATTCCCTCCTACAAGAGCCGTGATCTCCTTCTGCAGTCCTACGGATGTCACCTGAAGGGGTTCTGTGTTTAATAGCTTGAAGTTACTAAAGCTGTAGTCCAGAACACCCACAATTGAGCTAGTAAAGCGATCGCCTACGTTCATGCTGGGCGGTCTGCTAACAATCACGTCATCGACGATAATTCGCTCTGGATTGAAGTCTCCCGGCTGGATATTGATGCCGCCTCGATTAGTACGAACACCTGCATTTACTCCGTTGTCTGCCAGTACCACAATTTCACCAAAGCTGTTAGTCGGACTCACCGCCACGGCATTATTGATTTGTACCCGCATTCCTTCGAGACTTTCGTAAAAGTCGATACCGTCTTGAGCAGAATCGAAGACGCTGCCCACGTTCTCGACATTGCCGCCCACTGCATCATTGTCGATGATTTTGTTAGGTGGAACGCGACCGCCAGAACCAAGGACGATCGCTGCTGGAAGTGCATTACCGCTCGACAAAACCGTAAAGCTGGCTCCGGTGACAGTAGCGTTAATTTCCGTCAGCGCCAAATCGTTATTCCGTCCAGTCGCCCGGAACTCGTCGATGCGACCTGCCACCTTCAGCGAATCGCCTACTTTAGGCTTGGTGCCCGCAGAACCTCGGAAGACAAAAACCCCTTCAGAAGTTGCGTCATTGGCATCAGGATTTGGGTCTTGCAGATAGAAGCCGTTAGCGGTGACTGCCGTAACAATGCCGCTGACATTCGTGACGGTTTTGCCCACGAGCGGCGAAACGTGGCTGCTTCCCTGAATATCGCTGATGCGGGTGGGAGGCGTGAATT
>CASBQM010000071.1 GCA_949127645.1 Synechococcales cyanobacterium PMM_0036 | reverse complement strand
CTATTGATGCCTAGCTCTACAACCTTACCTAGCGCTTTTTCCCCTAAGTCTGGCTTATCGTCTGTCATTTAAGATTTTCTCAATTAAAGTTAGTGGATCTCAACGTATGCCGCTCTTAATCTGTATAGTCTGTCTTTCTCTACAGATCTTGATACATTAGCTTGTGTATAATTTAAGGATTGCACCACATTTTCTCCTCTGGCTAAAGTTAGATTTGATGATTGATTCTAATCGTAAGATATGAAGCGGCTCAAAACCGATTAACTCCGTCAATAAAATCTTTGTCTCAAACGCCGCATATGTTACTTAAAAGTCTTTTGCAAGATGATGAGAAAAATTCACCGTTGCAGAGAATTTTTCTGCACTGTTAAGCATATTATCTGGCTCGTCCATGAAATCTTCTCTCTGTCGATCAGCATACTTTTGCTCAGGTTGAGAACCTTTAACGACCAAGCGATCGCAAGTAATAACCTCTACTAAAACGCTAGTAGAAAACCTGGAGATGTAAATTTTTAGCTGAGCCTCAGCCGGTGCTTCAAACAAAAGCCGTTCTCCTGGAAAAACAACGCGCTCAAAGTGAAAACTCGGAATATTTGTAATCCGAACAATTTTCATCTTGTGAGTGTCATTGGCGTAGTAGCAGAGAATTCGATTAGTACAGTTAAAAGGCAAGTGAACTAGAATTTGAGTCATAGCAATAGACTATGTAAAATGGCAAACACTATCTGCGTAATTCTGAAGGGCTACAGTGAAGTGTTACCCCTCTCAATCTCCTGTTTTAGTCGCAATAAATCTTCGTAAAGCTGTTGATCAGGTGACTCGCCAAAGAAGGTAGCAATTACTGCTCCAGCAATTCCACCAGGCGGGCTATATTTCATCGTCACTTTAACTTCGGTGCCAAGTTCATAGTCTGAACTATGAAAGCTCACACAACCCTGATTGGGAATAAAGGCATCTGGGAGCGATCGCCAACAAATCAACTCATTTTCTCGATCATCCGTAATTTCTGCATCCCACTCAATATGATTGCCCAAGGGTGCTTTCGTAACCCAGTGAGATCGCTGCTGATCTAAAATCTGGACAGACTGTAGATGATTCATAAAGTGCGGCAAGTTTTCAAAATTGCGCCAAAATTTGTATAGCTCTTCAGGCGATCGATCGATTCGAATACTTCTTTCGATATCCATAGATATTCTCTTAATTCTAATAGAAATAAGTATGGCACTTCGCAGTTAAAGATCGTGTCTAAGTCAATGTATAAGTTGTTTATAACTTATACAAAATTTGAAAAAACATCCAAAAGCTTTAAATAGTATCAAGCTTTTTGACCTAATAAGGTGCAAGAAGTCTTCAGTAATTTTTGCTTTATTAACAGGAATTAACAGCGAATTAGAGAAATCTTGTACATAGCCAAAAATCTTGTAAGGATGCCCGGGAGAGCGCTAGGGTGAGGGCAGTTCGGGTCGCAATCTATACTCCCTGAACTATACTTCTCAGACATCCTCTCAGAGACGAATTTAGATAAAGGCGATGCTAGGCAAGCAGCGTCTCATCTATAGCTTTGTTTACTGAAATATGGCAGCACTGAAGTATCTTGATTAAGCTGGTAAGCTATTTTGCACCAATTAGGGTCAAGAAGTTTCCGTAAACGTCAAAGTTTGCCAGGATGAAGTAGGCAGCGATCGCGCTGCCTACTCCTCCTAAAAGAAATCCCTTCGCATACTCATTCCAGCCCTTCTGAGATTGAAAGGCATCGGGTGGAGTCGGAGCAGCAGTTGCAGAGAGAGGTTTTGGAGGGTTGCTAGCGGCATAGAGTACGATGAGCAGAGTAGAAATTATTACTAAGCCAAGGGTGGACAGTAATGCAACTAGAGTGCCTACATTGGTATAGCGTAAGGGATTAAATTTTGCAAAGGGTCCTACTAAGATATACCCATGGGCTAGACCTACTTCAAGACCTCTCCTCAATGGAGACAAACCGGGTCGATAAGCAGATAAATTACCCACAAAGTTACGCACGAAACCTAAAGAATTGATAGGGGTCTCTAAATCTCCGTACTGCGAACTTCTAGCTGGGTGAATAACCTCTCTATTTCTTGGATCACTGGGACGGCTGCTCGATTGCTCAATCTTGTCAACAAAATTAGCCATATTCTGCAATTACCTTAATGAGCTAGGGTAGGGTTTACGCGAGATTTACACGTAGCTTAGAAATATTTCTATGGGAAGACATCTTGCTTAAGTGATAGAGTCATGAAAATCTTTCCATTTAGAAGACGGCTACGATGAGGGGCAGTCTGAGAATTCATACATCAATTCAGCAAGTTGACTCCCTTCCACCTAGTTGACTGACAAATCTCGCCCCCTTATCTCCTAACCTCTTATAACTATATTCACCTGGGTTAAGACGGGGAGAAGGGGAGCCAGAAATTCTCTTGGGTTCAAAGCCTCTCTCCTAGAGCAGGAGTGGGTGGTTTGAGCCTGCCATAATACGGACAAGAGTGAGCCAGTAAATCGATCGCCATCTCGAAGAAAAAGTCAAAGACGACTGATACCATTATTGCTGTAATCTATGGATATCGAAGCTTTGTACATCCCCATCCAACGGAACCCGTCCCTCCTCACTATGGTATAATCAGTGTTGGCACAACATCCCCTAGACAGCGATCGCATTAAGCAAAAAGCTGTAGAGCTGGGATTTCACAAAGTTGGCATTGCTGCCGCAGACACTTCAGAGGCGAGGGAAAATTCTCTCCAAAGTTGGTTAGGTCAAAGCTATCAGGCGGATATGGCGTGGATGGCAAACCCTAAGCGTCAGGATGTGCGATCGCTGCTACCTAGCGTCCGGTCGGTCATTTGCGTTGCGCTCAACTACTACACGCCCCACGATCGCCCTGCTGAACCACAGGACTTCGAGCTGTACGCCGAAGAGAATCCCAGTAAGTATCCCAGAAGGTACGCCAAGATTTCTCGCTACGGCTGGGGCAAAGACTACCACCGTATTATGCATAAGAAGCTGAAGGCTTTAGCCCTCTGGCTAGAAGCACAGGACAGCGCGATCGAAGCCCGCTACTGTTCGGATACGGCTCCCATTCAAGATAAAGTCTGGGCCGAGCGGGCGGGTCTGGGCTGGATTGCCAAGAACAGCAATTTGATTACGCGAGAATATGGTTCTTGGGTGTTCTTGGGCGAAGTTTTGACTAACCTACAGATTACGAGCGATCGCCCCCACTTGCCCCATTGCGGCACCTGTACGCGCTGCCTAGAGGCTTGCCCGACTGAGGCGATCGTTCAGCCCTTCATTGTGGATGCCAACCGCTGCATTGCCTACCACACGATCGAGAACCGGGCGGAAACTTTACCGCCCGCCATTGCCGCCAATCTGCAAGGCTGGGTAGCAGGCTGTGATATTTGCCAAGATGTATGCCCCTGGAATCAGCGCTTTGCCCAAGAAACAGATGTGGCTGAGTTTCAGCCCTATCCCTGGAACGTTGCGCCAGAGCTAGAGGCGATTGCTACTTTATCTGACGCAGAATGGGATCGGCGGTTTCCGGCTTCGGCATTGCGTCGGATTAAGCCTAATATGCTGAGGCGAAATGCTAGAGCCAATCTGGAGGCTAATCCGCCAGATTGAATACGATCGCTCAGCAGAAAATAAGCTAAGGTTGTGGCTGAAAGGCTAGTACAAGTTACAGCTCACAAGTTACAGCCCACAAGTTACAGCCCACAAGTTGACCCATGAAGCGACCTATGAAGCGATCGGCTTTGAACTTTGCAGTCCTGTTGCCTGTGGGATTGCTGCAATTAATCATCTCTGGAGTGGTAGCTTCTGCGGCTGAAGCGGCTACTCCCGCAAGTGCCCCCCCTGATGCGAGGTTAGAGCAACTTCAGCGATCGGTCATTCCTGAACTGCCTGGGCTGGGAAGCAGCGAAGCTTTTTTGCCGAAGCCTGATCCGTTAGCCTTTGTCCATCTGGTGATCAAGCTAAGTGATCGCCGAGTCTATGTTTACGATCATGATCAGGTGAAAACCAGCTTTCCAGTAGCGATCGGTCGAGTGGGTTGGGAAACGCCTACAGGAAGCTATCAGGTGCTACAGATGCTTCGCAATCCTGCATGGCAGCATCCTTTTACGGGCGAAGTGATGCCTCCTGGAGCCGACAATCCGCTGGGGTCGCGGTGGATTGGCTTTTGGACAGATGGGACTAATTTTATTGGTCTTCACGGTACGCCCAATGCTGAATCTGTGGGTACTCCTGCTTCCCATGGCTGTGTCCGAATGTATGACCAAGACGTAGTGAAGTTATTTGAAAGAGTTAAGGTTGGAACTCCCGTCCAAGTTGTTCCCTGAGTTATGCTTAAAGTCATCCTTCAAGGCGTATCCAGATCGTTTTAGAGCGATCGCTCCCCTAACCTTCCCCGTAACTATGACCGATCACCTTGAGCAGTTCTCCAGCGATAACGCCTCCGGCATCTGTCCTGAAGTTCTTGAGTATATGCTGAAGGCAAACATCGGTGATGTACCTGCTTATGGCAATGATGAATGGACACAGCGAGCGACCGATCATTTCAGAGAGCTGTTTGAAATAGACTGCGATGTGTTTTTTGTGTTTAACGGCACTGCCGCAAATTCTCTGTCGTTAGCGGCTTTGTGTCAGTCTTATCACAGCGTTATTTGCCATGAAACGGCGCACATTGAAACTGACGAATGCGGCGCACCAGAATTTGCATCTAATGGGTCTAAGCTGCTGCTGGGAAAAGGAGAAAATGGCAAGCTCACACCAGAATCGATCGCCTCTATTGTTAACAAGCGCACTGATATTCACTACCCCAAGCCTAAAGTCATCAGCATCACGCAGCCGACGGAGCTAGGCACAATTTACACTATCGATGAACTGCTGGCTATTCAGGCGATCGCTCAACAATACGACCTGAAGATTCACATGGATGGCGCTCGGTTTGCCAATGCCGTCGCCGCAACAGACCATAGTCCGGCTGCCCTCACCTGGAAGAGTGGCGTGGATGTTCTCTGCTTCTGCGGCACAAAAAACGGGATGGCGATTGGGGAAGCGATTTTATTTTTTAAAAAAGACTTGGCTGAAGATTTTGCCTATCGCTGCAAGCAGGCGGGTCAGTTGGCTTCCAAGATGCGCTTTATTGCTGCACCCTGGCTAGGTTTACTAGAAACTGGCGCATGGCTAAAAAATGCAAGACACGCCAACCGCTGTGCGACTTACCTAGAGAAAAAGCTGCTGGAAATTGAGGGCGTTGAGCTAATGTTTCCCCGTGAAGCTAACGCGGTATTTGTCACCTTGCCAGAGTCAGTCATTCAGCAGTTGAGATACAAAAATTGGCTATTTTACACGTTTATTGGCGTAGGTGGCGTTCGCTTCATGTGTTCCTGGAACTCGACACAGGATCGAATTGATCAGCTAGTACAGGATATTCGGACGGCGATCGCCCTAGTTTGAATCGCCCTGGTTTGAATTGCCCTGGTTTGAATCGCCCTGGCTTGAGCAATTTGCCGCCCCCGCCTGTTCGGTAAACTTTACTATCTGTAATCACTACTCACCCGGTACCATATGAGTTAATAACTCAGTCAACAAGAAGCGATTTAACGCTCAGCTATAAGGAGATCACTATGGAAGGTTTGTACGATTCTGATAAACGTAAGCTGCTATCCAGCCTCTCTCACGCCTCTATCTTTCTGAGTTCGCTAGTGATTTCTGTTGGGATTCCCATCGCCATTCTGTTTGTCACCGAAGATCCGGTTGTCAAAGAAAATGCCAAAGAAGCCATCAACTTTCACTTCAATGTTTGGCTATACAGTCTTCTTTTGATTCCTATTTCCTTCTTGACCTTCGGACTCGCTAACGGACTTTGGTTTCTAGTGCATTGCGGGCTATCAGCTTGGGCGATCGTCCAATGTTTGAACACACCCGAACAGTCTTTCCGCTATCCCTTCATATTCCGGTTGCTTTAGATCGATTGTGGTTGAGAGGCGCGCCCTACGCATCTCTCAACTCATGTAGAATATCTATTTCGATCGCAGGGCTAACGCCAGACTAATTACAACTATAGCTGCAAGCACCAGCCAAGCTGAATTACGCCGGAGCCAGTTATTAGAGGAATGACCTCTAGATTTTCCAACCATGCTCGGCTGAAACTGATTCTGGTACAGCGTACATTCCCTGGCATGAGGACGCTGAGGATAGTTGCAGGTGTCGTCCTCATGGTAAGTACAGGTTGCACAAAGAAACTCCTCTCCAGCCGATCGATAGAGGGGAATGCCGGGATGACCATGAGCTTTAAGAGCGGTGCGGCAATAGGGACAGGCGAGCGCCTGAGTGTTCACGATCTGATGACATCGGGGACAGGTTGGCATGGGCACATTGGGGGTGAGACTCAACTGCGAAGCTCTCTCGATCCTAGCTCAGAAGTTCCATGCGCTGTACCGCAGGTTAAGAACGCAGGTCTAAAACGTCACCTTATGCGAGTTTCTGGATCGGGATGAATAGAGAAAGTGAGAACTGTTTCATCAACGCCTTTTAAGGTCAGCGGACTGTATTTGGTGATGGCATCTTCCTCAAGCTCTAAGTAATCCGCAACGGCAGCCGAAACTAAAATTGAGCTAGGTTCTGCGGCTTCCTGAATCCGGGCAGCAATATTGACGCTAGGACCGATCGCCGTGTAGTCTGCTCGTTCCGCACCGCCAAACATACCCACAACGGCTGTACCCTGGTGAATGCCGCAGCGGAACTGCACAGTTTGAGTGATACCCTGGGCGTGCCACTTTTTGTTGAGCCTTGCCAGGGTTTTATACATCTGTCGAGCCGCCGCGATCGCTCGTCTCACCTGCTCGTTAGGGCTAATCTCTTCGGGTGCGCCAAAGATCGCCAGAATTGCGTCTCCCATAAATTTATCGACCGTACCGCCGTTATCAAAAATAGCGTGGGTCATCTCAGTTAAGTATTCGTTCAAAAGCTCGGCAACCCGGCGCGATCGCAGCGTGTTTGACAACTGCGTGAACCCAATGATGTCGCTAAACAAAATCGTGATCATTCGAGGCTCAGGACGCAGATCGAGCGCCAGGTTTCCTTGAGCCGCTCGTTTCACCAGGGCAGGCGGCAAAAAGCGGCTCAGCACTGATTCTGTCAGGTAGGTATTCAATTCGGCTACCTTGCGTTCGCTAGCTTTCAGCGCCAGCAGGTTGCGCACTTCTGCTAAAAGCTCTCGATCGTTAAAGGGCTTAGACAGATAAGCATCAGCTCCTTGCTCTGCGCCCTCAATGCGAGTTTCATCATCCGCTTTTGCCGTTAGCAGAATAATCGGAATGCCTTTGAGTGTTTCCTGGTGACGAATCATGCGGATCATTTCTAGTCCGGAAACCAGCGGCATCATCAGATCTGTCACAATGATATGCGGATTGAGTGCCTGGGCGATTTGGAAACCCTCCGCTCCGTTACGGGCAGTATGAACCTCATGTCCCACTTTTTGTAAAACGCCAGATACGTAGCCCCGCATATCGGCATTGTCTTCGACCACCAGCACCCTAGCGGCTTGGGGCTGTGCAAAGGACTGTGATACAAGGAGCTGTGTTTCCAAAAGCTCCGTTGGAAAGGCGACTGAGGCATTCTGTAAGCCTGGTTGCAGCTCGGTATCAATATCTGCCAACTCGATCGCGGCACGGCTAAGTTCAGCTTCCGCCGGAATTTCCATCACCTGTTCGCTGGGCAAATGCGCCATACCTGTCTGAAGCTGAACGGTAAAAACCGTGCTTTTGCCATAGACAGATTCTACGGTAACGGTGCCGCCGTGCATTTCGACTAGCTCTTTGACCAATGCCAGACCTAAACCGCTTCCTTCATGGCTGCGGCTAGTAGAACCGTCAGCCTGCCGGAAGCGCTCAAACAAATAAGGAATCTGATCGGCACGAATGCCCATGCCCGTATCTTTCACTTGGATGAAGCAGCGATCGCCTGTCGCCCTGAGATTGACCTCGATCGTGCCGCCTGCCGCCGTAAACTTGATGGCGTTAGACAGCAGGTTATAGAGAACCTTATCGAATTTCTCCAAATCTAAATAGATCGCTGGAGAGTCTTTGATGCTGTCCAGGTTAGTCAGTAGGACAATCTGCTTTTTTTCGCAGTAGGGCTGGAAGGAGTTCACCACCTGCTCCACGAAATCAAATAAATTGCAAGGTCGGAAGGAAGGCTGCATCCGTCCGGCATCCAAACGCTGTAAATCTAGGAGTTGGTTGACCAACCGCAGTAGACGGCGAGAGTTGCGCTGAGCTACAACTGCCTGCTCGTAAGACAATCCTTGCTCTTGCTCTACAGCAGATTCTAGCGGCCCTAGCATTAGCGTCAGAGGAGTGCGAAACTCATGGGAGACATTTTGAAAGAATTCCGTTTTTTGGCGATCGAGTGCCAAAAGCTGTTCTGCTTGCTGACGGGTTGTCTGGTAAAGGCGGGCTTGCTGCACGGCGATCGCGGCTTGAGCGGCGACTGCTTGGGCGAGCGCCACTTCTTCTGGCTCCCAGCGGCGGGGCTGACTGATCTGCCGGAGTGAAATGCTGCCAATGATCTTGCCGTTGTAGAGCAAAGGCACCACCAGCAAAGCACGGGCGGGCGATCGCAACGGCAAATCTATGTCATTTAGTCCGGGCTGATGATCCAAGTCATCTACTACAACGGGCATTTGTGTGGTGAGGAGCTGCTTTAGGACGGGATTGCCCTCGATCGGCGCTAGCGATTGAGGCAGTAGGCTATCGTGAGATGCCTCTGTCTTGGACTCAGAATTTAACCCAGAATTGGCTGCATCATATTGCGATGCGTCATGTAGTCCTACACACTGCACATATTTGTCGTCTTCCGTCCATAGGGACAGGGCACACCCGTCGGCATGGAGTGCTTGTCCCAACTGCTGCGTAATGGCGGCAAAAATTTCCTGCGGATCAAGGCTAGAGCGAATGGTTGCCGTAATGGTGTTAATTAGCACCTCACGTTTGGCTAAAGCCCGAATTTGCTCATAGGCACGGGCTTGAGATAGGGCAGGAGCCGCCTGGTTTGCCACCATGCAAACGAGCTGCACTTCATCGTCTTGCCAAATGCGCGACTGTCCACACTGGTGCATCGCCAGAACCGCCATTAGCTCTTGCTGAAAAATGAGCGGCACAACCAGGCTAGAGGCAATATTGGCTTGTTGATAGGCTTGCAGTCGTAGCCCAGTCGAATCAGCGTGAATGCGATCGTCTTGCTGGGCATCGGTAATCACCTCAATATTGTGGGTAGACCAGACGGTGTCTCCAAGGCGGCTCAGATTAAAGGCTGGCTGGCTAGCTGACTCGTCTGCCAAATCGTCTGGCACTGCCACAGTTGCTCTGTAGACAAACGTTTCATCTTCGATGCGATCGTTCTGAAACGGACGCAGAATACAGCAATCTACCTCAAACATCTGCCCAATACTCTCGACGATCGTCTGGAGAATTTGTTGGTAGGTCTGAGCGCTACGAATGGTGTTCGTAACCTCATTGAGCAGAGATTCTTGCCGAAGCGATCGCTGAAGTTCCTGAGTACGGGCTTTCAAAACATTGTGGGTATCGACTCCCTGCCGAACGACCGCTCTCAGATCCTCATCGTCCCAGGGTTTGGTGACGTACTTAAAAACTTTGCCAGAGTTGATCGCTTCCACCAGATCGCCCACATCGGTGTAGCCCGTCAGAATAATCCGAATAGTGTCGGGGTACTGAGTTGCAGTTAGGCTCAAAAACTCCGTACCGTTCATAGAGGGCATCCGCTGATCGGAGATAATCACCGCCACTTCACCCTCTCGTTTCAGTGTGGCTAGCGCCTCATGACCACTTGCTGCCCGCAACACCTTAAACTCGCGGTAAAAGGTGCGATAGAGCAGATCCAGGTTATCGGGTTCGTCATCGACAACCAAAATCTTAGGCTTAGTGTGGTCTGAAGACTTCATACGCCGCTTTCCTGTGGGTGGGGGCATCTGGATAACAAAACGCCCTGCTGCACTCGCCTAAATATCAGGTTATTAGAGTTCATCAGGTAGCTAAGGCGATCGTTTTGTAGAAGTGCTAACGATACAGCGCAGGTTTCCAGCATTTCCACAAAATCGTCCGGCGTATTGATTTGAGAGATTAAGGTTTTTCTAAGTTGGCACCGCTTTTTGGGCAAGCAGCACCGACAAACTTAAGTAGCACCCATAAAACTAGCACCCATAAAACTATAGTGCCCAGGTTTGCAAAACGTCTAACTTTAGGCATTTGGGGGACATAGCTTCTACCTTTTGTTAAGTTGCGTTTATCGCTTTACAAACTCTATACGTTCCTCAGTAGGAGAACTCAGGATTAGAATAAGGGCAGTCTTCCTTACATCACTATGTCTACGTTACCCACAGATGCATTTTCTAAAGACGCATTCTCTAAAAACGTACCGCCCAAAGACGGGCTATCTGAGGTTTTGTCTTCACTAGAAGGAGTAGACTATTCATCGATCGATGTGTCTCTGTTAGTACGAACGGTACGCAAGCAGGACTTGGGTAGCCTTGCAGATATTCTAACCAGCAGCTTCCATAGCCAGAGTGGCGGTATGGGCTGGCTCTATCCGCTATTGAGGGCTGGGATTTATGAAGATTTACGTACCCGTAGCCAGACTCGGACTAAACACTATGCCTGCTTGGTGGCGGCTCGGCGAGTTTCGAGCAGTGAGCTGGATCAAGAAGCTCAGGTAAGGCGATCGCTTCAGCTCAATCCCTCTCTGCATCCTGCTTTTGCCTCTACTCCGGCATTTATGCCAACTGCACCAACTGCGATCGGCAGCGATCGCCCGATAGGCACCATCGAAATTTCTTCAAAAAACCCGCCTCCCTGGCAGTCTCCCCATACTCGCTACCTCTATGTCTCTAATTTGGCGGTGCATTCAAACTATCGTCGTCAGGGGGCGGCACAGCAGCTTTTGCAAACCTGCGATCGCGTGGCGCTGAGCTGGGGCTTTCAAGATATTTACCTGCACGTACTGGAAAGCAATCACGCGGCTCGACGGCTCTACCTGCGATCGGGCTACCATGTGCTGAGAGCCGAAGCTAGTCTGAGTTCCTGGATGCTGGGCAGACCCCGACAGCTTTTTATGCACAAATCTCTTGCGAAAATTCCCACACCCTAGTGGCTGCAAAATCGCAAATCTAAGAGGATGTCCGAGAAGTATAGATTGTGACCTGAACCGCCCTCTCCTAGCCCTCTCCTTGGGGGAGAGGGAACCGGAGACGGACTCCCCTTCTCCCTAGGGAGAAGGGGTTGGGGGATGAGGGTGAAGCGTTTGCTACTTCTCAGACATCCTCTAAAATCTAAAGCGGCATAAGCTAGACTTACTGAGGCAAAGCAGAATGTTTTTAGTTACAGGTGCAACAGGCGGATTAGGGCAGCGTGTGGTGCGGCAATTGCGATCGCGGGAATTGCCCGTGCGGGCGTTTGTGCAGCTCACCTCCCGCTACGGGGAGCTAGAGCAGCGGGGAGCAGAAATTTTTGTGGGAGATCTGCTGCAAGAGCGAGATATTCAGAAAGCCTGTCAAGACGTGCGATATGTTATCAGCGCTCATGGTTCTAATGCGTCTAATCGGGGAAACGCCCAGATGCTGGACTATCGGGCAAACGTAGATTTGATCGATGCGGCAAAAGCTGCCGGAGTTGAGCATTTCATCTTTGTCTCGGTGTTGGGAAGCGATCGCGGTTACGAAGATGCACCTGTGTTTAAGGCAAAGTGGGCAGTAGAGCGCTATCTGCAATCGAGCGGCTTGAATTACACAATTTTGCGACCTTCTGGCTTTGCCTCTAATCTTTTGCCTTTGGCAGAGCAGTTTCAAAGAACAGGAATTTATCTGTTGATAGGTGATCCACAAGCCCGTAGCTCGATCGTTAGCACGGATGATCTGGCGCGCATTGTAGTGGAATCTGCCACGCTGGCAGATGCGAAAAACCAGATTTTGCCTGTAGGCGGTGTCGAAATTTTAGAAAGAGCCGAAATTCCCAAGATTTTTGGGCGCATTTTTGAACGAGAGGCGATCGTTATTAATCCGCCACTGTTTTTGCTAGATGCCGTACGGACCGGGCTAGGCTTTGTGGATTCAGAAAGCCAAAAGGCTCTGGGAACGTTGCGGACGTTGCTAGCCAATGAGTTTTTCTGTACACCTGCGGAAATTGAGCGTCTGGAGACTCTGTTTGACTTTAAGCCAGAAACCGTAGAGAGCTTTATCCGGCGCTATGTGAGTCGTTGAGGAGTAGGGGAAAGATTAAAAGCTGAACAGCCCCCAGAGCTTGAATAAATCTCAGATTTTGAGCATGATTCATAATCTGGTATGGCAACCGCCAAGGCGTTAGGACGGGGGCATTTTTAGTGGGGCGCTTTGCGCCCCACTAAAAATGTCTTGAGCAAACTGGTGATAGCTATGGAGTCGATCGATCTTTACTGCATTGTTTTTCACTGCATCACTCGATCTTTACTGCATTGTTTTTCACTGCATCGCTCGTTCTAAGCTGTACCTCACTGAGTTCAAACTTCGTCTTAGCTACCCAAACTCTATTAAAACATCAGTACTTTAACGGATATTTTTATCCTCAAAATCTAGAAAAACTACTTACTTACGTAAGCTTTAGCAAAACCTTTAGCCATTCATTCGCCGGAAGCTCAAGTAGCAAATGCTACATTACACACAAGAAATATCTTTTAACGCGATTTTTGAAGCTAATCGGCAATGACCGACTTTAACAACATATTCCAGACGGCAGATTTCTCAGCAGATGACTGCCACGGCGCACACCGGGGGTGGCTATCTGCCCACTAGCCTGACTGCAAACCTGACCATCAACGGCGCATCGGGTCTAGCTTCGTCAAATCAGCCGACTCCATCCCGGTAGCTAACGTTGGTGAGCAAAACCTCAGTGCAAATGTTTTGTGAACCTGAGCAATTTTCCTTATGCGACCTATCATGAGCAGATTAGAGACTGACTTGAAGGGCGATCGCCAAAGGTGAT
>CASBQM010000070.1 GCA_949127645.1 Synechococcales cyanobacterium PMM_0036 | reverse complement strand
ATGTAGCGATCGGCAACATTGATCAAACTATCGCTGGTCATCGATCGCAGACTCACGACCTCAACTCGTACCCCCCGGTAGCTAACGGCATCGACCGCATAGGCTAGGTCGCCATCGCCGCTTACCAAAACTGCCGTGTCATAGGCACCCACTAGCGCCATCATGTCTACCGCAATCTCTACATCCAAATTGGCTTTCTTGGAGCCATCTGGGAGCTGCACCAGATCTTTGGAAATGACGCGGTAGCCGTTGCGCCGCATCCATAGCAAGAAGCCTTGCTGTTTCTCATTCGTGCGATCGACCCCTGTGTAGAAAAACGATCGCAGCAGTCGAGAGCCGGCGGTTAGGCGGCAAAGCAACTTTGTGTAATCAATTTCAATTCCGAGCTGAAGCGCCGCATAAAACAAATTAGAGCCGTCGATGAAAATAGCGACACGACCTCGATTTTCTAACACCTGTTCTGGTGTAAACAGGGAATCGCCTTCTATGGGATGGCTACTGAACATGATTTTTCAAACCTCATTTTTATTATGAAAAAATTAAACAAGAAATCTAAAGCTTAGGCTATCCTAACCAAACTGAGCAAGAGTTAACGAAACTCATAGCGCCAGAGGTGTTCTCGACCCAAACCGCGATCGCCTATATCGGCGGGGTGGGCAATTCAAGTCGCTGAAACACAGGCACCGCCTCTCCTAAGGTTTGCCCCGTAGGCAACGCACCCCAACGAGAATGGGTCTCAAATGGAGTGATTGCCGCCGCATCCTGTTGATTGAAATCAACGCTGTATCCCAACTGCTGATAAATTAAGGTGCTGATATTAGGGATCAGAGGCGAGAGTAAATAAGCCGCTAGCCGAGCAGACTCCAGAACGCCATAAAGTACGCGCTCTAGCTCCACCTGCTTGCCCTGCTTATAGAGCGTCCAGGGAGCCTGTTCATCCACATATTTGTTGCTGGCTCTCACCAAAGAGAGAGTGGCTTCGCAAGCTTGGCTAAAGGCAAGAGATTCATAGGCTTGACTCACCTGCGCACCCAGCATCTCCCCCTTAGACCGCAGAATGTCTTCAGCGGGAATTTCTGAGATGGCTACGCTAGGCACCTGGCGATCGCAATACTTGTACACCATTTTCAACGTGCGATTGAGCAAATTGCCTAAATCGTTCGCCAAGTCAGCATTAAGAATATTGACGAAACGCGCCTCGTTAAAGTCGCCATCTCGCCCAAATTCAATCTCCTTCAGAAAGTAGTAGCGAATGGCATCCGAGCCATAGCGTGTCACCAGATCCACTGGATCGATCACATTGCCAAGGCTCTTGCCCATCTTCTGACCATCTTTAGTCAAAAAGCCGTGCCCAAACACCTGAGCGGGAAGAGGCAGACCTGCCGACATCAGCATTGCCGGCCAGTAAACGGCATGAAACCGCAAAATATCCTTACCAATTAGATGCAGATTCACGGGCCAGCCGCCGCTAAGAGCGTTTGCCAAAGTTGGCTCTGCCTCCAGATCTACACAGGCGGTCACGTAGCTGAGCAAAGCATCGAACCAGACATAGATCGTATGGTCGGGGTTGACGGGTAGCGGAAAGCCCCACTCAACATTCACCCTAGAGATTGAAAAATCTTGTAGTCCCTGACTCACAAAGCTCAGAACCTCGTTGCGGCGGCTCTCAGGCTGGATAAAATCTGGGCGATCGCCATAAAGTTCCTCTAGCGCTGTCTGATACTTCGAGAGCCGAAAAAAATAGTTTTGCTCATCTCGCCATTCGGCAGCTTTATTCGGATGCAAAGGGCAATGGTGGTTCTCTAGCAGCTCTCGCTCTTCTTTAAACTCTTCGCAGGAGACACAGTACCAGCCCTGCTGCTGCCCCATATAGATGTCGCCATTGTCCCAAACGCGCTGAAAGAACTCATAGACGATCGCCTCATGCCGCGCCGACGTGGTGCGAATAAAGCGATCGGTCTGGATATTCATCTTCTCCCACAGGGAAACAAAGGCGGCAGCATACTGATCGCAGTGGGCTTGGGGCGATCGACCTGCGGCTTCTGCCGTCCGCTGGATCTTTTGCCCATGCTCATCTGTACCCGTAATCATCAGGACAGATTCGCCTCGCAGCCTATGGAATCGGGCAACTGCATCAGCGGCGATCGTCGTGTAGGCGCTGCCCATGTGCGGCAGGTCATTAACGTAGTAAATCGGCGTAGAGATTGAAAATCGACTTTCTGTGGCTTTAAAACTCATGAATCACTAAAAATTTGAACCCTAGTCGCTCCACGCGGGAGAGCCTGGACGAATAACTCTAATTTTTTCTAAAACTAATTTTCCCTAAAATTATCTAAATTATTGATTACTTAAATTAAAGTGGTCTGCCTCAACAGCACCTTAGAGCAACTTTTGTAAATATCTTTAGCCTTTGCAGATAGCCTCAGTATAAATAAACCTAGCGACCTTTGACCAGATAAATCTTGACTTCAGCTCAATTCGCCTCTTCAACTTGTCCATTCAGCCTTTAATTAATTAGCGATCGCTGCAATCGGTACAAACCTGGGTACGCTCAAGACAGTCATGGGGAATAAGTTTTAGCATCTTTTTAACTCTATGCAATTGATTACTTTTAGTTATTAAATTAATCCTTAATATGTATAACTCACTGCATTTCGTTAGAAATTTATCAACCTTAACTTCAATGTTTTAAGACTAGCATCCAGCCATCCTTAATCTATATTGAGCCTGAACTATCTTAAGATTCTCCTAATATCGAATCATCTGCCAAACATGAAATTTGACCTTAAATCCTGGGTTTTACATAAAAATTGATAGCTACAGCGCCTTAAAAAAATAGTCGAAATTCGGCAGGGTTTCTTGCGCAAGGTAGGGAATGCTATCCAAAAGGGGGGATTGTGAGAGCGATCGTCCACAAAGCAAACTAAAATTAAGAAACGTTACAGCTTGAGATACGCGAGAGAAAGGGTTGATGCAGAGTCCGCTATTTATTTCTCAGCAGTTGCTTCGGCTGCTAGGAACTCGTATATTTTGTCACCACCAGGATCGCATTCCTCGTGATGGCGCAGTCTTAGTAGTTAGCAACCATCGGAGCTTCATGGATGCTCCTCTGCTAATGGCGGCGATCGATCGCCCCATCCGGTTTGCCTGCCATCACTACATGGGGCAAGTGCCTCTCATGCGAGAATTTGTCATGCGCCTAGGATGTTTTCCACTAGATACGCCTGATCAGCGGCGGCAGAGCTTTTTTCATCAGGCGATCGATTTACTTCAAACTCGTCAAATTGTGGGGCTGTTT
>CASBQM010000069.1 GCA_949127645.1 Synechococcales cyanobacterium PMM_0036 | reverse complement strand
TTTTGTGCTGCGTCGCGCTCAGGGTGGTCCTGGCAGTCAGGCAATGAATTTCGGCAAGTCTAAGGCGCGAGTGCAAATGGAGCCGCAGACCCAGGTGACGTTTGGCGATGTTGCTGGCATCGAGCAGGCCAAGCTAGAGCTAGCTGAGGTGGTGGATTTCTTGAAGAATGCCGATCGCTTTACTGCTGTCGGAGCCAAGATCCCCAAAGGCGTACTGCTAGTCGGGCCTCCAGGTACAGGCAAAACCCTGCTGGCGAAAGCGGTTGCGGGCGAAGCGGGCGTGCCTTTCTTCTCGATCTCCGGTTCTGAATTTGTGGAAATGTTTGTGGGTGTGGGCGCATCCCGCGTCCGCGACCTGTTTGAACAAGCTAAAGCAAACGCACCCTGTATTGTCTTTATCGACGAAATTGATGCGGTGGGTCGTCAGCGAGGCGCGGGTTTGGGCGGCGGCAACGATGAGCGTGAACAAACCCTAAACCAATTGCTGACCGAAATGGACGGCTTTGAGGGCAACACAGGCATTATTATTATCGCGGCAACCAACCGTCCTGATGTCTTGGATGCGGCGCTGATGCGTCCCGGTCGTTTCGATCGCCAGGTGGTGGTCGATCGCCCTGATTTTGCTGGACGACTGGAAATCCTCAATGTTCACGCTCGTGGCAAAACGCTGTCGCAGGATGTGGATCTAGAGAAAATTGCCCGCCGGACTCCTGGCTTTACCGGAGCTGACCTGGCAAACTTGCTAAACGAAGCGGCAATTTTGGCGGCTCGTCGCAACTTGACCGAAATCTCAATGGACGAAGTGAATGATGCGATCGATCGCGTCCTTGCAGGGCCAGAGAAGAAAGATCGCGTCATGAGCGAAAAGCGTAAAACGCTGGTGGCTTATCACGAGGCAGGTCACGCACTGGTGGGCGCACTGATGCCTGATTATGATCCGGTGCAAAAGATCAGCATTATTCCTCGGGGTCGTGCGGGTGGTTTGACCTGGTTTACGCCTAGCGAAGATCGAATGGACTCAGGTCTGTATTCCCGTTCCTATCTACAAAACCAAATGGCGGTTGCTCTGGGCGGTCGTTTGGCGGAGGAGATTATCTTCGGTGAAGAAGAAGTGACGACTGGCGCTTCTAATGACCTTCAGCAGGTGGCGCGTGTTGCCCGTCAGATGGTGACTCGGTTTGGCATGAGCGATCGTCTTGGTCCTGTAGCTTTGGGTCGTGCCCAAGGCGGTATGTTCCTGGGACGCGACATCATGGCAGAACGCGATTTCTCTGAAGAGACGGCAGCGGCGATCGATGATGAAGTTCGCAATCTAGTGGAACAGGCGTATCGCCGTGCTAAGTCAGTGCTGCTAGAGAACCACGCGATTCTCGACAAGTTGGCAGCCATGCTGATTGAGCGAGAGACGGTTGATGCCGAAGAGCTTCAAGATCTGCTGGCAACCAACACCGTCAAGATTGCATCGATCGCTTAACTTAAGCTTCAGGTAAATTATTAGGGGGAGGAGTCGTGATACGTTGCGCCTCCTCTCCATTTTTATGGCAATTGTCGTTGGTCGTCATGACACCTTCCCCCACGACCCCTCCCATCATTCAGAGTTCAACAGAATCCTGGCTGTTAGCCGTCCGATCGCAGCGGGTTATTGCTGTGATTCGTGCCCCTAGCCTGGAGCTGGGCGTTCAGATGGCGCAGTCTATGGCAGCAGCAGGACTGAGATTGATCGAGATCACCTGGGACAGCGATCGCCCTGCCGAGCTAGTTACCACACTCCGGGTGGCGCTGCCCCACTGCTGGGTGGGGGCAGGCACAGTGCTGACTCTGGCAGATTTGCAGAGGGCGATTGCAGCAGGGGCACAATTTTTGTTTAGCCCTTACCTCAATTTAGCCCTCGTGGAAGTTGCGATTAGTCAGCATATTCCTATCATTCCCGGTGCCCTGACCCCTAGCGAAATTGTTGCCGCATGGCAGAGTGGCGCCACCTGCGTCAAGGTATTTCCCGTGCAGGCAATGGGCGGAGCGGATTACATTCGCCATTTGCAATTGCCGCTGGGGCAAATTCCTTTGATTCCTACTGGGGGCGTAACGTTAGAAAACGCGCCAGAATTTCTGCGCGCTGGGGCGATCGCGGTGGGCTTGGGGAGCCAGCTTTTTCCTAAAAAGGCGATCGTCACAGGCAAATGGGCAGAGATCACTCACCGAGCAGCAGGGCTTCTG
Organism: Synechococcales cyanobacterium PMM_0036; assembly: GCA_949127645.1. Taxonomy (GTDB): domain Bacteria; phylum Cyanobacteriota; class Cyanobacteriia; order Elainellales; family Elainellaceae; genus Drouetiella. The sequence continues at coordinate 491 of CASBQM010000069.1, read as the reverse complement.
CAATCCCTGCAAGCAGACCCTCCATCTTGAAATTGTTGTCTGGTTCTGTGGAATTACAGGTAATGTCTCAGTAGCAAGCATGGCTCATTTGTCAATATCAGTTTACTGATTCCAGAGCGTTAATTAGCCTATCTGCCTCCTTAACCGACAACTGTAGATACAGATATAGAGTTTTTTACGCTAGATAGCTTAGACTTATTAACATAAATCAGCCATGGTGGCAGTTGCAAAATGTCTAATAGTCTAGATATCTTTTAGGATTTTTTCGCCATAACCGTAGATAATAAGCATCAGACAGGGTAAATGCGGTATCTAATTTTTTTGAGTTAGGAGAGTCGGGCAGAGCTAAATTTGGGATAGGAGCTAAGTCAGGAGGCAAAGTTCGATATCTGTATGGATGACGCGATCGCCAACCTATCCTAGAAATGGTGAAGCCGCCGACTTGCCCAATCGAAATTAAGAGGTGCAACGCAACTCAGCCGTAATTTAAT
>CASBQM010000068.1 GCA_949127645.1 Synechococcales cyanobacterium PMM_0036 | reverse complement strand
TCCCTGCGGCGACTGGCACAGCTCCGGCATCACTACCCTCACTTCAGCTTCAAAGATATTCGTGGCAATCTCAATACGCGGCTGCAAAAGCTGGATTCTGGCGAATATGACGCGATTATTCTGGCGGCGGCAGGGCTGCATCGATTGGGGATGAGCGATCGCATTCATCAGGTCATTTCCCCTGAGATTTCGCTTCATGCGGTTGGGCAGGGCGCTTTGGGAATTGAGTGCCGCGCTGAAGATCCCGAAATTTTATCGCTGTTGAAAGTCCTGGAACATCAGCCTACGGCTCAACGCTGCTATGCCGAACGGTCTTTCTTGCGAGAGCTGGAGGGCGGCTGTCAGGTGCCGATCGGCGTAAACACAACGCTAGATGGAGATTCATTGACGCTCGTCGGCATGGTTTCTAGCGTTGACGGTCAAAAGTTTGTCAAAGGCACGCTCACAGGGCTTGCAATCAATGCTGAGGCGATCGGCATTCAGCTTGCTCAGCAACTCCGAGCCGAGGGAGCCACCGAAATCTTGGAGCAAATTTTTACCGAACAGCGCTAGGGGCGATCGTCTGGTTCTTACCAGCAACGGCTGAATAACGAGTAGATAGGGTCAACTTTTGCTCCAACTTTGCTGTAGATTGATTAAAGATTGGACAGGAACCTCGGCTTCAGGCAAGGTTAATCGTTCAGGCTTGATTCATTGCGGGGAACGGAGAGATTAGTATGCGAATTCTGTTTGTTGCGGCAGAAGCGGTTCCTATCGCCAAGGTAGGCGGCATGGGAGATGTGGTCGGCGCTTTACCCAAGGTGCTACGGGCAATGGGACATGATGTCCGGATCTTCATGCCGTACTATGGCTTTCTGCCAGACAAGATGAAGATCCCTAAGGTGCCTGTCTGGAAAGGCTCAGCAATGTTTCAAGAGATTAGCGTTTTTGAAGGCGTTTTGCCCGGAACCGACGTTCCTCTCTATTTATTTAGCCATCCGTCCTTTGCGCCTCGGCGTGTCTATTCTGGAGAAGATGAAGATTGGCGGTTTACGCTGTTTGCTAATGGCGCAACTGAGTTTTGTCGCACCTACTCCTGGCGACCTGAGATTGTGCATTGCCATGATTGGCATACGGGCATGATTCCGGTCTGGATGCACGAAACCCCCGATATTGCTACGGTCTTTACGATTCATAACCTGGCTTATCAAGGACCTTGGCGGTGGCGACTGGAGCAGATTACCTGGTGCCCCTGGTATATGCAGGGACACAACACAATGGCGGCGGCTGTGCAGTTTGCTGATCTCGTGACAACTGTCTCGCCCACCTACGCGGAGCAGATTCGCACCCCGGCTTATGGCGAACAGCTCGATGGCTTACTATCTTTTATCAGCGGCAAAACTGTCGGTATCTTAAACGGTATCGATCGTGATCTTTACAATCCCGCAACCGATCGCGGTATCCCTCACAACTACACTGCGGAGACTTTAGATATTAGGGCAACCAACAAAATCGCCCTTCAAGAAGAGCTGGGGCTTGAGGTTAATTCTGGCGCTTTCTTAATCGGCATGGTGTCGCGGTTGGTCGAGCAGAAAGGCTTGGATCTGTTGCTCCAGATGATCGATCGCTTTATTGCCTATACAGACGCTCAGTTTGTGGTGTTGGGTACGGGCGATCGCTATTACGAAACTGAGCTATGGCAGTTGGCATCGCGTTATCCGGGTCGAGTATCAGCCTATCTGCTGCACAACGATACGCTCGCCCGTCGCATCTATGCCGGAACAGACGCTTTCCTAATGCCCTCTCGGTTTGAGCCTTGCGGCATCAGCCAGCTATTGGCGCTACGCTACGGCTGCGTGCCCATCGTCCGGCGAACGGGAGGTCTGGTAGACACCGTTGAGCATTTTGTCCCCGTTAATGATAGCGGTACGGGCTACTGTTTCGATCGCTATGAGCCGCTAGACTTGTACACCTGCATGGTACGAGCCTGGGAAGGGTTCCAGTTTAAGGCAGATTGGCGCAAGCTCCAGCAGCGCGGTATGGCTAAAAACTTTGGTTGGAATCAGTCGGCAGCAGAGTATATCAGGACTTATCAACGACTTTTGGGCTTGCCTGAAAATGTGTCTACGGCTCAGGCGGCTGGAGATCAGGCAACTGGAGATCAGGCGATCGTCGATACGGGCAACAAATATCCTGAGTTGGTCTAAGATTTTTCGCTGGGTCTTCCACCCGTCCCTCGGACTTGAATCACCCGTTGCAGCAGGTCATACCAGAAAGAAGCGCCCATAGATAGGGCAACTCCAGTGATACCCCAGCCGATCGCCCGTCGAAGAAATGGAATCGACCATTGGCGATCGGCAATTTTTTGCTCCTGAGTGTTGATAGTATCCCAACCGATGGGCAATGGAATTTCGTCCAAAGCTTTGTTCACCGCGTTCTTAACGGTGGCTAATTTAGCTCCGGTTAAATTAGCCGCAGCCTGATCGGGCGAGGGATTGCTTGATACTGTGGCAGTTTGAACCGTTTGATCTGCCGTTTGGGCGATGGTTTCCCGTAGCAGGGTGTCTTTCGATAAGCGACTCATCATGTGCAATGTGTCAGCATTAATTAGCAGAGCCACTAGAAGACCAATAAGCAAAGCCACCCCTTTAGCATTGCGTCTGTAAACCCCCGAAGCCCGCTCCATGGACTGATCAAACCAGTTGGCTACCTCTGTTTCCAGTTGTCGCACCTCCGCCTCAAGACTTTCTGCCTTGAGCCGAGATTGCTCTGCTAGAGACAAAAGATTTTGCTTCAAATGTTCGGGTAAATCGCTAATTTGCTTGATCAATTCAGGTGATTCTTGGTCTAGGCGATCGATAATTTTTTTCAAGCAAGGTGATGAGTTAAAGATGCCCGTATTTTTTTCGCTCATATCTTGCTCACTAATATCTTTTTCAAAGATGAGGCGAAGCACTTCTGTCACGGTTGGCTCTGGCTGCTGCCGCAAAATCATTTGCTTGACGTATGGCAGTCGCTTACGAATAATTTCTTGACAAGGGTGATCATTTTCTAGCAACGTTTCAGTATTGTTAATAAATTGAATAAGCTGATTTGAAACCTGCTTAATATTGCCAGATAGGGTTACTCTACCGCTAATAAAATCATCCATGCTTTCCTGTAGGCAGACCTGCAAATGTTTGAATTCGCTCTCTAAAAGTGCATTATCACCCAGGCTATTTCTCAGATCGTTCAGAATATTTTGAAGGAACAGTAGCCGTTCTTCGCTAAACTTTCTAGCCGTCAGCTCACCTACTTTCTGGCTAAGTTTTTCAATGTTGAGCTTTTGCAAAAGCGCTACTGAAAAAGTCTCTGCGGGGATGTAGGAGGGCGCACTTCTTTGTTGTCCAAATATGTTTCGAGTGCCTGTAGTCAAATGATAAAAATGGCTCAGGGTATGGGTTATTTGGCGAAATGCATTTGCGAAGAGTCCCTTTGCCTCTTGATTAAGCGATCGCAACAGCGGGCTATCATACAATTCATCTACAAATTTTTGATGGAGAGGATCATCAACGTTTTCCCCGGTTAACAAGTTCTCAATCGATTTTTTGAGATGTTCAGCTCGCCATTGCAGCAAGATGGCAATCAGCTCTTGAATTTCTGATGTTAATAGACTGAGGGTGAGATAGATGAATACTAGACCGATCGCAATCTCAATGACTACAGGCAGATTCATCGTTAAATAGGCTCCTCAGCTTCAAAGAATAAATGGCAAGTCCAAACAGCAAGTCTAGAACATTACCGCCATGGCAATCCTATAAATATTCTACGAGGGCAAAGATAGCTCAACAAAAAAATCTCCCTGATTTGGGAGATTTTTGTAGATTTTATGGAGCCTGTGGATGAAGATATAGAACGATATTTGATCAAACAATCTTTCTGTCCAACTAGGGTTATACCCGATCGAGTAATTCTGTTAAATTTTCTATCTGTTTGGCTTTTGAGCGAGCATGGGCGATCGCCGAGCTTAAATTAGGCATCTCTCGATGACAGTGGGAGCAAAACCAGTAAATGTGTCCGTGGCGAGCGTGACGAAGCAGCATATCGGAGCAGCAAGGGCAGACATCTAGTGTATTCATATGTTTGTTGATCCTAATAAATTATAAAAATGCTTTGAAAGTAAAGTGTTTTCGTAACAAAAAATTATGTGTTGAAAATGAGATGCTAAAGGCTAGGTTACAGAGTCGTGTTGAAATTGACCTGATCGATTAATTCAAGATTGCCGCTCAAGATTGTTAGGGTATGAAGTCAAAATTTGTGACCTGCTAGGTTAATTCAAAAGCTGACGTATCACTCGCTACACTTCAATCCTAAAGCAGGATAGACAGGCTTTTATCCGTCTGAAGATTGATCCCCTGAAGATTGATCTCCAGTAGGTTTCTATAGCCCGATCGCTCAATCGCCAAAGTTAGCGATCCCCGAAAGTTGTCTCAATGACCACAGTGTAGAGAAGAAATAATTGCTGATGAGCAGAGGAAATTCATTTTTAACAATTGTTTTGAAATGCCTTGATTTGAGTATTTAGAATTACTCTTTAGTAAGTTAAATTAAATTTTGGCAAGAAAGATTGAGTATGGTAGATGGCTTTGACTTACAGTCAGGTTCAGCTCATTTTTTTCATGGATACATGAGTAATTCCAGCTTCATCAAACTCCTCACCATAGGGTTCAAATCCCAGCTTTCTATAAAACTCTTTGGCATGAACTTGAGCATTCAATTGAATCTCTGAGATGTTTTGAGCTTTGGCAAAAGCGATCGCTTCTCGCACCAACGCTCTGCCAATCCCCCGACCTCGGTAAACCGACAAGACCGCCATCCGTTCCAGCTTGACTTTGTAAAGGTCAAGGCTACGAATTCGAGCTGTCCCCACAGGCTCATTCTGGTAATAGGCAATCAGGTGGGGCGTGATGTCATCTAGCCCATCAAAGTCTAGGTCTGGCTTAACATTTTGCTCTCGCTGAAACACCTGATGGCGAATCATCTGAATAGTCACCTTAGCTTCTTCAAATGAAACAACCTGAACGCGATCGCCCACTCTAGCCTCCTAATCTCTTGCTCCTTCTTAATTCTAGACAATCAATAAACTTTGAGCTTTGAACACCAAATTTCGAGCTTTGGACAGCAACCATCAAGCTTTGAACTCGAAACGCCAGCCTTCAACCTCGGAACGCCGCACTTTTTGCTCAAAGGTTTTTGTTTTGAACCCGAAACGCCACACTTTTTACTCTAATGATGTAGCTCTGAACTTGGAACGCCGAGCTTTTTGCTCGAACCTTTGACCTCAAAACCAAAACATTGCTGTTTCAAGTGACATTGCTGGAGAGGACGATCGCAATCTCTAGTTTCTGGAGGCGATCGGTGATTATTTTTGACTTCACCCTGCTTTCCTGAAGCTGTAACGACCGCAACTGGACTACTCCAGCCGAATATATCTTGTTAGCACACTCATCCATTTGCCCGTCATCGGCTCTGGCTGCAAGTCGCTCTACTCATCGGCATTGGCAACTGCCTTCAGGTGCAGCGTGTGAATCATCGTGATTACCCCCGTGCGCGACCCCACCCTAATCAACCATATCGTTTTACTCAACTGGAGTTAGCATTAACGAGATTTAAGGTGCAGTAAGACTAGCCTGTAGCCAGAACGAAACGATCAGCAATCCGGACGTAAGGGGGGACAATCCCTACTTTATTGCCCTCCTTCACACCTGTTTAGCGATCCGTCTGTCGTTTATGCTGGAGAAAATGAATTTCCCGATAGAAATCTGCATTCCATCATCTCAAGGGTAGGAGGTCACTGTGAATCCAAATAGCTTTAGAAGCTGGCAATTTAACCTCTCAGGTCTGCGCTTCTGGCTTGTCCTTTTCGCAGTGATCTGGTTGCTAGGGGCGATCGGTCTGGGATGGCTCGTTAAATCGGTGTTTATCTTGCTGGGTCTGCTGATTCTGGCACCCATCCTAGGTTTCTTGGGCTTTCGCTGGTGGCTGAAACGCAACTTGGTTTCCGATCAATGTCCCGTATGCCGCAACGAGGTGGCAGGCATCAATGGCGTAGATATGCGCTGTCCTAGCTGCGGTGAGCCACTCCATATCGACAAGGGGCACTTTCAGCGGGTCACGCCACCCGGAACAGTCGATGTTGAGGCGATTGATGTTTCGGTGAAGCAAATTGAAGAGCAGTAAAGTTGAAGCTTAATAAAAAGCGCCGTCCATTGGACGACGCTTTTAGCTAAATTCATTGGCTCACTCTGGGCTAATGGACAGCGTGAAAGGATAGCTGCCCTGAGCGCGATCGCCTACAAACACCGAGTAAGTGCCGGGCTGCCAAACCCCAGGAATTTCGATCGTGCCACCCGCTGAGCCTTCTGCCATGGCACATTGGTTCACAGGACCGCTAATCCGCAAGGTAGGCTGTCCGGCACCCTGAACGACTTTGAATCGTAGAGGAGTAGGCTGACTCACGACCACCACCTGACTAGGAGTACCAGAAATAAACCCACATTGGCTAGACTGAGAGCCGCCCGAATTACCCGTCACCGTGATGGCATTTGCTAAGGGAGTCTGAATGGGGCTGCCGTAAGCCATGGGAGCGATCGCAAAAGCTGTCGCCAAAACGCTTGGGAAAATTAACCAGTTCACTCGTTTCATCCTTCCTCCTCAACGCCGATCGCTCAAGCGCACGTAAAATGCCAAATTCTTCAACTTTGTCGGATTAAATCCAAAAGACTGTTGACTGTTTTCAATAGATGCAATGTTTGGTAAAGCGAAAGATTGATGAGACTTGACGCTTTGCCATATGTTTTGTATGGTAGCCCACCAGATTTACTGAGAGCCTCAATTTTGTGACAGTTCTTGGAGTGGGAAATCTCTAGGCAGTTTTAGATTTTAGGTTTTGGAGCGATCGGATAATGACTCTAATTTCAATTGCTCTAGTTTCACGGTGCCGATCGCCGTTGCCATGCCAATTTTGCTGCGCCGACCATCCCTGCCTGGTTGCCCAATTCAGCCCGTCGAAGCTGCAATCCCGATCGGGAGCTAGGCAAAACGCGCCGTTCAATTTCGGCTTGTAGGCTAGGGAAAAAGAACTCGGCGCTAGCGCTGACACCGCCGCCAATAATCACAGCTTCAGGGGCAAGAACATATAGGAGACTGGCTATTCCGATTCCCAGATCGCGCCCGTAACTCTGCCAAAAGGCGATCGCTTCCCTCTCTCCAGATTTGGCTTTTTCGCCTAATTCATGGGGTTCTAATCCGCTGTATCTGCGGATAGCGCGCACAGACACATATTGCTCTAGTGATCCTCGGTTGCCGCTGTTGCATTCTGCCCCTTCTGGGTTGAGGGTAATCAGCCCTAGTTCGCCCGCCGTGCCGTCATGACCGACAAACAGATTGCCGTCTAGAATCACCGCGCCACCCACTCCTGTCCCCAATGTCAACATAATCAGGTTACGAAACGGCTTACCTGCCCCCAGCCAATACTCGCCCATTCCAGCGCAGTTGGCATCATTGGCTATGATCGTTGGTCTGCCTGTCTCAGCTTCTAGCCAATCTGCCAAAGGAATATCACGCCAGCCCTCTAGATTGATAGCAATTCTGGCAATGCGTCCGGCAGCATCGGCAGGACCAGGGGTGCCCACGCCGATCGCCACGCTTTTGTGATCGGGATCGAGTTGGGCGATCGCCTTCACTATCACTTCCAGTACAGCTTGGGGGTATGCAGGTTGGGGCGTAGGCAGGGTGAGCGATCGCAGACAGTTGCCCTGAGCGTCAAATCGTCCCATCTTGATGGCAGTGCCGCCTAGGTCAATGCCAATGACTTCTTCACTGATGACTTCTTTACTGATAATTTTTCTTTGAAGGGTGTCCATTTACGCACTCCTTGAAACATAGCCCTTAATAGACCTCTTGAAGATGGCGTTGCTGAATACAAGTATGAATTGCCCTCATCCCCAACCCTTCTCCCTAGGGAGAAAGGAGCTAGAACTTTTGTCCCCTCTCCATTCGGGAGAGGGCTAGGGGGAGGGAC
>CASBQM010000067.1 GCA_949127645.1 Synechococcales cyanobacterium PMM_0036 | reverse complement strand
ATAATGCAGCAGCCCAGCCAAGATACCGCCTGCCGGAGCATAAATTAGCGCCGCTAGAGCGCTGATCATGCCGCCAATGCTGATGATCGCAATCAGAGGACTAACTAGAACATTGATGCCAATGCTGTAGGGCGAAACGATGCCAAAGATAAAGAGCTGAAGGGGTAATGTCCAGAGATAGGCGGCGATCGGCACTGCAAAGAGGGGCGCGATCGCCGTCGGCATCCAGTCTAGCCATTTCGAGACGATCGGTACGGTGACGAGCAGCCCTAGAGTTGCCAAAAAGCTGAGCTGAAATCCTAGATCCCAGATCCACAGCGGATTCCATAACAGCAGCGCTACCGCCGCAAACAGCAGAGAACCTAAAGGCTTGACCTTGCGCTCTGCCACCAGCGCCACCAAAACCACGCCCCCCATCACGCCTGCCCGCAGCACCGAGGGTTCAATTCCCGTCAGCCCAATGTAAGAGAGCAAAACGCCGCCCCCTAGAATGAGCCGCATCCGAGCCGCACAGCGCTGAGTCAAAGCCAGCATTACGCCGATCAACATTGAAACCTGCGCCCCAGAAGCCGCAAGCGCATGAGCCAGACCTGCCTGACGGAATTCATCCTGCAACTCATAGGGCACATCCACCGCCGACTTGCCCATCACCATCGCGCTAAGCAAGTGTCCCTCATCAATGCCCAAGCTAGATTCTTGCGCCTGAACAATCTGCCGCCGAATTGACCACAGCAAAGGCGGTTGCGGCGGTTGTCCTTCAGTCAGCCGAATTTCTTGAGCAATCAGTCCCGTAAAAATTCCCGTTTGCCTTAAGTAATCCTGAAAATCAAAGCCGCCCGGACTTGCGGCGGGCTGGGGCTTGTAGAGCGAACCTGAGACGATCGCCCGCTCTCCCGGATAAAGCGCCTCGCCTTTCTCTTTCGGCAGCGTCACATAAATTGTCCCGGCAATGGGTCGATCGGATAGAAGTATTTTGCCCTGATCGTTAGAGCTAACCCGCATTGCCTCTAGCTCCAGGCGGTAGCGATCGCTCCGCGTCAACTGAGGCGAACTGCTCACACGTCCTTCTACTTCAAAGACCTGTCCGAAAATGGGAGCTTTAGCCTCGGCGATCGGCTGACAAACACCCTCATTGAGGCTTTTAATGAGACGACAAATATCGTTGGTGGCAGGTTGCGGCAACCGCATCTGAAAATGCAGGGCTGCCAGGAATCCTACTAAACCTGTCAGGAGCCATAGACGAGAATGGGGGCTGTCTCGCCAGACGCGAGGTGCCACAAAAGAAGCGATCGCCCCCACTAGCAGGATGGCGATCGCTCCAGGGGGAACCCCCAGAAATTTTCCTGGAATTCCCGTCAACAGCAAGCCCACAAGGTAGGCAAGACAAACCCATGCGCTAGTTGCAGCCATTCAACACCCTGACCTAATTAATGCCCCTAAATTGCCAGCCCCAGCTTCAGCCCCAGAAGGGCATGAAGAAACAGTAGACACAGCGCCGCGCTGCCCACATAGGCGTGAGTGGTGCGCAGCATAGGGTTATTCTTCCCAAAATTAGTTGCCGCGATCGCAGCATTTCCACCTAATAAACCTATTGAGGCTGCACCCGTCCAGAAGTGAGGGCTTTCCAGAATTGGCTTCTGGTGCATCACCAGAGACAAAACGCCGCCTACGGCACCTAAGATAATAAACAGAAACATCAGAGGCGCAATCTTTCGGTGATCCAGGCGGCTCTTAGCGGCTTCCTTTGGCTCCATCAGCGATCGCCCCCGCCAGCCCGTCATGCCCACAAAGCTACCCATGACGAATATGACGATCGCCATCATCAGCGGATGCCCCCAGTGGACAATTAGCTCTGGCAGCTCAAAACTTCGAAACCAGGCGGCGATCGGCTCTAGCTGCTGACTTAAGCTCTGCGAAAAATTAGATGACATTGTGTTCTCCACTCTGCATTTCTTAAGAATTGTTAAGAGTATTTTACGCAACTTGGAGATCAGCACAGTGTTGTTTTGGGGGCGATCACTATGTGACTGAACTCAATTAGGAGATGGCGTTACTAAAAATAGCTCAGGCTTTACTTGAAAAAACTGTCCTAGCGCGATCGCATCTTCTAACCCAATTTTGTCTTGTCCTGCTGCGATCGATGCCGCCCGCTCTCCTAAGAGATCCTTTAAATCATCCGTCTTAAGCGATCGCTGTTCCATCAGATGTAGCAGCCGTGTTTGTGGCGTAGATAGGTTTAATCTGTAGTGCTGAGCTTCAAAGTCCTCAATCAGCTTGACCAGCAGTTCTAGAAGAAGCTCTTCTTCTAGCGTTAAGTGCGATCGCGCCATTAGCTCTTCTACAGCCTTTAAAAACGCTTCATTTTCTACTTCAGTTTTAATAACTCTAGGCTGATATTTTGACAACAGACCGCCGTAGTGATCTGCCCTAATAGTAGAGGTCATTTTTCCAAGCGTCCTTGTTGTATTCAGCGTGGGTTAAAACATACTTTATGTAAACAAGCTGTCGCTCGTAATTAATGCTGACTATCAAGCGATACCGATTTCCCTTAATGTTAAAAACCGTGAAGTTACCGACTGCTTCTGCTCTAGGATAAACAGATTGTACCTCTACGAGATTACGCCATTCAGCTTGACTAACGGTTATAAACCAGTCATCAAGTGCCTTACAAACATCTGCATGGTTTTGACAGAAATCTCGTAATTTTCTCCGACTAATAATGTGCATCTAGTGAAAGTTTCTAAGCGTTTGATCGCAAACTAGATTCAACCTTCAGAAGTCTCAGTCTAGTTGTGCAACTCGCTCCATCAGCGCAACAAACTGTTTCACTGTGTTTCCATACCCATTGTGTAACCAGCGTCGTGTCTGAGGGAAACAACCTATAGGAGCTTTCATTGAGAAATTGAGCTTTGTGTCTGGCAATGCTTTCTCGTCATGGTCCCGCCAACCAACTAAGCAGCCAAATCTGTTCCACGCTTGTGATTCAGTCACTGTTTCTGCCCTTACAGCAAATGGCTTGCGTAAATCAAACGGTAGTTTCTTTGGCTCTAAACTTTCTTGCCATAGCCGCCGCTGAATTCTCAGCCCAAACTTTTCGTTGCTGTAGGATCTCCAGAGCTGGTCAACGCTGTCGATCAAATTCAAAGGAAGTTGCCTAATTTGGGGAGCTGTCAAGAGATTGCTTTGATTCTCCTTCAAAAGGATGTGTTTAGTTTGCTCATCTGCCTCCCGCCATTTTTGAGCCGACAGCAAGATCTCTAACTTCTCTAAATCGCTGCTTTCTTGATTAGCAGCTTGATCTGGCAGAATTAATCTAGACATGGTTTCTAAGGATAAACCTTCCTCGTAAGTAGGTCGATTTCCAGTGATCCCCCAAATTAACTGACCTATTGGTTCAGGATGGTTTTGTCGAAAATCAACCCATATTCGCCCACGAAGGAAAAGAGGTAACTCTGGCTTTTGAGGAGCATCAGGCAGCAGCACTGGAATTAGAGGTTTATTATTCTCTGAAAATATTAACAAAAATGCTTCAAGCTCTTGCTGTTGTCAAGGTCCCAGCCCGTTGCTACCGACAAAAACTGCTGCTACATCAATTTGAGAAATCTGCTTCTGTAACTCTTGCTGCCAACAACCACCAGGTCGCAACTCCCATTCATCGAACCATGGGCGTATCTCTTTCTTTTTTAAGAATTTAGCAATGCTTCGTACTTGTAGTTTATCTTCGCTGTTATGGCAAAGAAAGACATGAAACTGGCAGCAATTCATGGTTGATGCTAGAAACAATACTTAGTCAATGAGTATAATAACAGCACTCAACTTTTCCAATTCAAGCTAAGTTTCTACTCCAGCTACCTTTGCCAAGGTCTGAGCGTATACTTCTAATTCAATCCTCAATGCTGATAATTCTTGTCATAGTTTTGGTTCTTCAGCCCATTGTTGCTCATGCTCTTTAAAGCTCATTTTCTCTGGACGCTGTGCTTCCCAGACTTGTAACAGAGGATGCCATCTTGTCAAAAACGGACGCAGTCCTTGGTTGAGAACAGCGATCGCTAAGCCTCCTACTGATTCCTGTGAAGCCCCCACATCAGGACCCGCATCGCGCAAAATCTCTCGTGTTGTTCCAAACAGCGTATATAGCGAATTCATTATTTCTCGTGCTAGACCCGCATCATTAGCTAATTCCTGCACAGTTGTGCGTGTCATTAACTCTACATACAATGCCCAAGCTGCGCGTCTTTGAGTTGAATCTGCTTCCCATTCCGCAGACCCTAACCCAAATGGTAAGCTCACTGCTATTTTTTTCAACTTTGCTAGATCACCTTTACCCATGTCTTCTGATCTCCAAACATAGGCGTAACCACTAAGCAGCTCTCTCTGTTGGTGAAGCCTTAACGCTCACCCCATTCTCTTTCAATAGGGGAAAGCCCAAATCCTCCCTCTGCTTTGCATAGAGCTGTGCGACCTGGCGCGCTAGAGCGCGAATTCTGCCGATATAGCGGGTGCGTTCTGTCACTGAAATTACGCCTCGGGCATCCAGCAGGTTAAAGGTGTGAGAGCATTTCAACACGTAGTCTAACGCAGGTAAAACCAAGCCCTTTTGAATGATCTGCCCTGCCTCTTGCTCATACAGCCCAAATAGGGTGAACAGCATTTCAGGGTTAGAGACCTCAAAGTTATAGGTCGAATGCTCGATCTCGCCCTGGAGATGCACATCGCCATAGGTGACGCGATCGTTCCACTGAATTTCGGTAAAGGCATTCACCTCTTGTAGATACATGGTCAGGCGCTCTAGCCCATAGGTGATCTCGATCGACACCGGACGACAGTCAATACCGCCACACTGCTGAAAGTAGGTGAACTGCGTGATTTCCATGCCGTCTAGCCAGACTTCCCAACCTACGCCCCAAGCCCCTAGCGTCGGCGACTCCCAGTTATCTTCTACAAACCGAATGTCGTGATCTTCGGGACGAATGCCGAGCGCCCGCAGCGAGTCGAGGTAGACTTCCTGAATGTTGTTGGGGGAAGGCTTAATCAAGACCTGATATTGGT
>CASBQM010000066.1 GCA_949127645.1 Synechococcales cyanobacterium PMM_0036 | reverse complement strand
TCCACAAGCCGTGTGGCTCAGATCAAACAAGGTGAAGTCTCTTGCCTGCATGAAGGCATCCACATCGGCAAAGAGCGGCTGACCTTTGTAGAGCTGCGAAAATTCGACCTCTACCTGTGTTGCCAGAACCGTTTGCAAAATTTGGTTTGCCCCTTGCAAGACATTTAGATCGGCTCCCTGAACATCAATTTGCAGAAAGTCGATCGCCTCAATGCCTTCCTGCTGACAAAAGGCATCCAGCGTCGTGGTTTCGATCTCGATCGTGAAATCGGTTGCCACTAACTCCACCAATCCCACAAAGCGCCCCAAGTATTCCTCATTGGGCGGATACAGAGAGCTGCACATCGGGTTTTTAGTCACATACAGCGTCGATTCACCGATCGCATTGCTGAGGGCAAGCGGAATATGACGCTCTGTCCAAGGCACCTGCTGCGCCATTGCGCGATCGTTTGCGGCTTCACAAGCATCTGCATCGGCATCAAACCCGTAGATCGTGAGGTTGGGGGCAAAAATGTCCCAATCTTGACTGCCGTAATCATCATCGGCGCTAATTTTACGGGAGCCGACATTGCAAACCGTGAAGTGAAGGCGATCGAGATGACCGCGCTTTTTGAGGCTGTGTAGAAAAATGGACATACAATCGCCAGAATAAAGGATAAATGAAAAAACGGCAGTGTGCGTCTATCTGCTGACCTGCTGCCTGCTGCCTGCTAACCTACTGCCTGCTTACCGACACGGCATCAGCGGATGATCAAGCGGCAGAGCAATAATGTTGAGGTTGCCTTGAAGCTGTTCGAGGGTCTGGATTGGAATCAGGGTTTGCAGATAGGGCTGATAGCGAAACAGACTGTAGCCCCTGGCTTGCAGGAGTTCAGCCACAGGAGTGTTGCTGCCACTCGCTCCCGCAATATTTTCGTAGAGGATAGCGGGGGCAAAGTGAGTGAGCAGGCGATCGCTGCCCGCCAAAACCTGCATTTCGTGACCTTCGGCATCGATCTTTAGCCAATCAACCCGCTGAAGATTTTCCTGCTCGATCAGATCGTCTAGCGTAAAGCAAGCAATGTCTTCAAAACTGCCCGATGCCCCACTGGGCGCATGATTCTCATCAGGATAGGAATCCCCTCGAACTACCTCATTCAGTTCGCTAGAGCTATGAAGCGAGAGTCGAGCCGTGCCAGGGCGATCGCTAGCCGCCCCCGCGCAGACCGTCACCCAATCGAGCTGATGGATACGACAAGTTTCTTGCAGACAGCGAACGCAGCTAGAGAAAGGTTCGATCGTCAGCACCCGACCCGACGCGCCCACCTGCCGCGCCGCGCTAAAGGTGTAGACTCCCACGTTCGCGCCCACGTCAATCACCGTCATGCCGGGACGAATTTGGGCACGCCAGAACTCCATTTCAGTTTCAAACCAGTCGCCCTCCGCCAATAAAACACTGGTGACAATGCTGTGGAAGCTCGGATCGACTGTCAGCAAGATGCCGTCTGGGGTTGGCACATAGGTAAACGAGCTGTTGGTCTCCAGAGTCGTCCATTGCCATTCGGGTGCGTCTGGCGCTTGTTGGGCATAGTGCTTAGCCGTGTGCAGCCATGACTCCGCAACGACCTGGTGAAACTCCCGATAGGCTAAATAGAGCGCTTGAAGGGTGAATGGCGCACCTGGCGACATCTGGTGAGCCTGCTGTAAATCCACCAGACCTTCCCATTGATGGTTCATCAACTTCGCCAAGCCCAGCTTGAGGCGCAGAGATGCCGAACGGGGCATCAGCGTAACGGCAAGCTGCAAAAACCTTAGCCCATTTGAGCTATAAAAAACCTGCTGCGATCGCCACAGTCCCTCGCTCAGCAAGCAGAGAGCCTGAGCCATGCCGTCTTTGACTTGAAGTAGCGGCAGCAAATGGTCGGCAACTCTAGGGCGATCGCTCGGCAGATAAACCAATCCCAGAGGCAAAGACGCTGAAAGCTGAAAGGCGGGCTGAATCCATTGCAGCAAATGGGAAAAGCTAATTTGAGCAGCGGCAGAATGTTCACCGATTAAATAACGAACGATCGCCAGATGCGCCACACAAAGCGGATGACCGGGCTGTTGCTCAACACCCTGTTCCAGCGCTTCTAGAGCAAGTTCTAAATTCATCGATCGCAGCGACATATCGTCACACTGATCAGCTTCAATCAATGCCATCACGGCAAAATTATTCAAATCTAGCGCCGACTCTGGCTGTTCCCAGGCAACTCCTTCCAAATCGTGCCACAAGCCTGAAAGTGACTGGGGATCTAGCGCGGGGCAAAGACGCTGAAGATACTGTTCATACAAAACAACTGGAGATAAAGCTACAGAAGAAGTCATGAGTACCAAGGGGGGATTAGTTGCCTCTATATTGCCCACTTCAACCAGATTTTTCACATCAAACTAACTTTCACAGTCCTCTAGAGCGATTAACCCATCAATTCTTAACAAGTTATGCGATTTGTTAGCCTCTGTAACTAAATCGTCAATTGCCCCCGTTTTCAATGATTAGAATGGGAAGGTTAAAAGGGCAACGATACAAAACAATCTTGAAAAATCTGCGCTGCGTTAACAGGTTTTTCAGAGGGGTTTTCAGCCTGTATTCAATTGCTCTACACTCACCTTAATTATGGCTATTGCAACAATTAATCCCGCGACTGGGGAAAGGGTTCAGACATTTGAGCCACTGAGTGATGAGGCGATCGCTCAAAAGCTCGATCTAGCCCAGCGCACCTTTGAACAGTATCGACACACTAGCTTTGCCCAGCGCGCCAAATGGCTGCTCGCCGCCGCCAAAATCTTGGAGGACGAAAAGGAAAGCTTCGGCAAAATTATGACGCTAGAGATGGGCAAACTCCTTCAGACTGGCGTGAGCGAAGCCGAAAAATGTGCCGCCGTCTGCCGCTACTACGCCGAGCATGGGGCAGAATTTCTCAAGGATGTTGATCTGACCTCCGATGCTAGCCATAGCTTTGTTCGCTATCAGCCGCTAGGCATTGTTCTAGCCGTCATGCCCTGGAATTTTCCCTTTTGGCAGGTGTTTCGGTTTGCAGCTCCGGCGCTAATGGCAGGCAATGTTGGCATTCTCAAGCACGCCTCCAACGTGCCGCAGTGTGCCCTGGCGATCGAGTCGATCCTGCGTCGAGCTGGATTTCCAGAAGGCGCGTTTCAATCCTTGCTAGTTGGCTCTGATAAAGTGGCGCAAATTGTGGGAGACGATCGCGTTAAAGCGGCAACGTTAACCGGGAGCGAAGGCGCAGGAGCCAGCCTCGCCAGTGCCGCCGGAAAGCATCTAAAAAAAGTAGTTTTGGAGTTAGGCGGTAGCGATCCGTTTATCGTCATGGAAAGCGCCGATCTCGACACTGCCCTCTCAACGGCTGTATCAGCTCGGATGCTAAACAACGGACAAACCTGCATTGCCGCCAAACGATTTATTGTGCAGGAAGCGATCGCCGACACCTTCACCCAAGAGCTAATCTCAAGATTTGCCGCGCTAAAAATCGGCGACCCCATGCACCCCGAAACCCAGATCGGCCCTCTAGCCACCCCCACGATTCTCAAAGAGCTAGATGCCCAGGTGCAATCCTGCCTCCAGCAGGGCGGCAGATTGCTGATTGGCGGTGCGCCCTTGCCCAACACCCAGGGTAACTACTACCCCCCCACCATCCTGACAGACGTTCCGCCCGGAGCCTCAACCCACCAGGAAGAGTTTTTTGGCCCCGTAGCGCTGCTCTATCGCATCCCCGACTTGGATACCG
>CASBQM010000065.1 GCA_949127645.1 Synechococcales cyanobacterium PMM_0036 | reverse complement strand
GGTACTTGTTGGTACTGGGGTACTTGTTGGTACTGGGGTACTTGTTGGTACTGGGGTAGGAGGAGGAGGAAATATCGGAACAGGATTTGGTACATCCTGTGTCTTAGGCATAATATGGTTAAAGACTTTAATACAACATGAAGAATTAGCAATTACTTCCAATCCCAATAACCTTAAAGAATTGGAATGGCGTAAAGCTGTTTCTTTAGCTTGAAGTTCCATTAGCGTCGCTAGGTCGTCAAGGGTTAAAGATTTTCCTGAAGACTGAGAGAAATCAAGGGGGTAAACTTTTTGATTAATGGACATATTAATAGTACGCTTGTATCTCTACTTGATTATTTACTGGTGAGGCAATGTGCAAATGCTCTCTTACAAAGAATAAACCGTTTTGCACAAATTCGGCTGGAGCATAAAGAATCTGTCCGGTCTTGCCATTTGGTCTTTGACCGCTAAGGCTGAAGAAAATATCATGGGTGTTTCCGTTCAAGTCTTTTCGGCTCTTGAACCTTAAAGACTTAGTGCTTGGTGGTAAAGCTTGACAACATTCTTTATTGGCGACCAAGTCCACAACCGTCTCAAAAACATTGGTGGCGTTATTCGATCGAATATTATTCGTTAAGCTTACTAAATTTTGCAGATAATCTATGACCTCTGCATTCTGAAGACCAATCTCAGAAACTTTACTCAACAAGGATCTTATGCCCTGTACTGTCTGGGTTCCAGTTTCTAATATGTTGTCCGATTGTTCCGAAGACATCACCGATTGAGTCCGGATTGAAGACAACAGGTCTATTATCTCGCTTGTAAGAATGACTTCTTGATTTTGGGCATTTTTGATATCGGGTATATTTAAGACATTTCTTTGAACTATTAAGAGGGATTGCAATATGTTCTCTAACTGAGAACTTAAGTTCGTGATTGCAGATATTTGGCTATCGATTAGCCTAACGTCATATCCGCCTAAGATCCTTGTTGGCGTAACCAACGCCGTCCATCCGGTTCCTGGGTTGATATCTGTTCTGCCATCTACTGGGTTTAACCTAGTATCTATTGTCATAAAGAAAAAATATCGATCGCAGTATTACTAGAAGTTGTTGCTACCACAGGTGTTTCAGTCCGCCCATTAGAGTTATAAGTTAATACCACCAAGTTTATCCCATTAGCGCTCTCGATGGCAAAAGAAAAGATACATTGATACGGCAGCTTTGACGCTAGCACTGGGAGTAAGAAACCGATAGGCTGACCGTCTATAGACAAAGTTCCATTCAGACTTCTAGTCTGTGGTGTGGCGGATAATAAAGGTGTAAAGGTGATCTTTCTGCCTGGTCTGGGTAAAGCCAACCCGGAGCTTGGAGTTATAGAGACTTGGCGAAAAGTTAAATATCGGGGATAAAGATCGTCTCTAAGTCCCACTGGTGAATCAAAAATATATGGTGGTGGGGATGGATTTTCATTACTCGGTAAATAATATGAGACTGGAGCGTACTGAATTAAAGACTCATTCTGATATACAGAAGTACCACCCCCTTGAGTGTGGACGTGGAGCAATGGTTCTGAAATAATTTGTGCTTTATCAATGCTGGGAAGATTCTTTATTCCTTGATACTCTGGATAAATAAGTTGAAATTGTAGGGTGTCATTAGACTTTGGAGCATAATAGACCAAAGCATCATAGCTGGCACCCGGACTTAGCCCAGTCTTTATTGGACTATCTATCCGCCCGTCCACTCCGTTGATAAAGGCAAAACAACCATTGGCGTCATTAGGGACAAAGCCAATCCCGCTGTTGTTAGCGACGATCGAGACTTTTCTATATATATAATGTATAGCCATTCTTTCTGTACCCACAATAATGATGAAAGCTTCATTATTACTAGGTGCAGCATAAGCACTCATATCCCCTTGATTCCCGACACCATAACCTTGCCGGATGTTAGGCTGTGAGATTTCTTTACCATTGATCCAAACCTTTTCTACTCCAACGAACGGAATGGACAACCCACTTCCGGCTGGAAAGCTGATAGCTGGGACGACATAGACCGTCTGTCCTGGCTGAATGCTGGAGTTCCCCCTGGCTGTCCACTGTAAAGATCCCACACCACCAAGATTATTGAACTTGCCCAACCCAGACTCATCTATCCCAATCTGGCTAAAGATCTTGAATTGAGTCTTATCTTGGGAAAATCTAGACCCATTAGGGCAGTTGGTATTTAGCCCTATGGACACTAATGCATTCCCATTGCCGTCATTGGTTGCAACTACGATATTTACACTCAGTTTTTGTATTATTGCCTGATTCGTAAAAGTAATTCTTTGATCGTTGCTGACGCACGGACTTCCGTTAGGACTGGCAGCAGCTTCCCCTGGCTTACCAGGAACTGCTCCAGATAGCCCAGGCGTTAAATTCTGGACTGTCCGGTTAAAAGAAAAACCTGCACCAGGAATCCCAGCACATAACTCCATAACTTTACGACCGATGAAAAGGTTAGGGTCTTTATCTTGTGACCTTTCGGCTAGTCTTACTACGGTGTAGGGCGATAAAGGTTCTTCTCCTTGATACCCCCACACGTATCCACGATCTACATAATTGCTTAATCTTCTAACCTCGCAGATGGGTAATATGTCGATCGATGTGGTCAATATGCTATAAGATACATTTTCTTTAAGGTTGACATCCAAAGCATATATCTGATTCGTTCCAAGCTTTGACCCATTTGTGTCCGTGCTACTAACTTGCAAAGTCCGTGCGCCATTGGGCTGATTGGTCAATAAAGATAAAAAGGAATCCGGTCTTAGATTGCCTTGAGACAAGATTAAGATCCAGAAGCACCTGTATCGTCTAGAATTTTCTTGTTTGAATCCAGTCAGAACATTTGTGGTTGGGTCTATGAACTGCAAAGAGAACTGACCTAGTACAGGATCTTGTATTTCTCCTACTTCTGCTAAAAAACCAACTAAGTTGACAATATCTTTTCTTTTTACTGTACTGACCGTATCTGCTAGTGGCGGAATATTTATATTATTATTTAAAGTGATTAAGTTTTTGAAACTTTTTAACTGAGCCACACCATTCTGAAACGTGATGTTAAAATTAGAAGCAGTTGTGATTATCTGTGGAGGATGTAACCAAAGATTTTTTTGGACAGAGCGATAGTTCTCAAGTTGCATCCTGGCCCACAAAGCATCTTCTTCCGCCGTGGGGAACCGAAGATCGTTCGGACTGGCTGGTGGAACTTTTAGAACTGCTAAGTCGTTTCCTAAAATATCTAATGGAGTGGACATTTGTTCTGTGATACATTACAATGAATCCATTATGGCAGGTTTATAATTAAATCAGCCGCAGAATATTCGCTAAAATGCAGAACCCAGAAATGGAGCCGTATTTAAATAAATACGGCTCCATTTTTCTTTTAAAGGAAAACAAAATGGCTCAACTTAGGCAAGCTTACCTAAAGAAAAAGGCTGAACCTCTACAAATTGCTTATCCCGAAGGATGGCAGGGCGCAAA
Source organism: Synechococcales cyanobacterium PMM_0036 (assembly GCA_949127645.1). Taxonomy (GTDB): domain Bacteria; phylum Cyanobacteriota; class Cyanobacteriia; order Elainellales; family Elainellaceae; genus Drouetiella. The sequence goes on along the minus strand of CASBQM010000065.1, from coordinate 4,248 downwards.
AAGCGGCGATGAGTTTGGAGATGAAATATACATTTCATCAATGCCCAGGATGCTCACCGAAGACGAGGTAAGTCTGGTGCAAGATTATCTCAAAAAGCTACCTTACCCACAAGAGCTAGCTTTAACTGGATGCGTGATGGTAGACAGTGAAGATCCTCTTCTTCAGATGAGTCACACGGAACTGACAGCTTTAGAGCGAACAGAGGATTTGCCACAAACCCATTCAGTTCAAGGCAAAGGGCTACGTAGCACTTTTGATCGGGTTTTGATAATCCGAGAACAAGGGCATCAAGGAACTGGCGAAAATTATTCAGCACAATTACCGAAAAGGAATTAAAATAACATGGCTGTTGGCAACCAAGGTATAAGTGTTTATGGTCCACCTCCAGGTGCGCCAGGAATTAGGGTAATCCAACAAGGTGGTACAAATTCTTTAACTAGCCCTCTTCTGGGCAGAGTAGCATTTGTTGCGGTTTTGAAGCGGGGTATTGTTGGTGTCCCTTTCCCAGTTACTTCTCGGTCTGTCTATGACCAACTTTGCGGAGATCCTTCCAATATAATCTGGCCGTTATATGTTGACGGCTCTCACTTAGGCCCCGATGCGATCGATGGTTTCTTCAATATGGCAGGTGGGGCTGGTCAGCTTTGGCTAATTCGTCCGGCACTGGATGGAAGCGAGACAAAAGCTAAAGTCACTCTAAAAAACCGTGCTGGCACAGAAGTGCTGAAACTGGAAGCTGCTAACGAAGGGGCATGGGGTGGGGCTTATGCAAAAGTTGAGCCCACTCCTGTTCTGAATGCAACTGCTGTTACTTTTACAGTAGATCAACCAGGTATCTTGGCGAATCAATATATGGGAGCTATAGCTAGGTTCTCAGGTAAGACGACCAGCTATACCGTTGTCGCTAATACAGCATCAGATCCAATCACCAATCTTGCTGTATTCACAATTGGTAGTCAGTACAGCTTGTTGGCTGATGGTATCGCTGGACCGACTTCTATAAGCGGGACATCGTCTTATAGCAGACATACCTTTGTCGCCGGGACGATTAGCTGCCCGATGCAAGTTGATGTTCCGGGAACTGTGGTTTTTAATAACACAGACACCACTCTTATCGGTAGCGGGACTGTCTTCACAAATTTATCGATAGGTCAGAACATTTATCATCTTGGGGAAGCTCATGTAGTTACAAGTATCACTAGCGATACGACCTTAACTATTGATTCGCCTTTTTCGATAGCTGGAAATGCTGTGACCATTCAGCAAGATAACTTGGTCGTAACTGGTTCTAATACAACTTTTACGTCATCTTTAAAAGATGGCGATATGTTGTATTACGTGTCTAACAATTTGGTGTATGGACGTAAAGTGGCTACCATAGCGTCTGATACGGCACTGAGTTTAACATCTTCATTCCCTATAAATATACCTTCAGGCAGCCAGGTGCTTTCTGATAACTTATGGGTTACAGGAGATAATAACACTAAGTACGCTCAAGAACTTAGTGTCGGCACTAGCGTTGTAGACCCGTCTCAGCAAAACGAGACAGTTACGGTAACTGCGATCGATACTTCGTCTAGCGTAAAACGGTTTTCAGTCAACAAGCCATTTGTGCAAGACTTTGTTAATGCAAGTCTTGTTCAGCAATCGCTAGAGGCGACTGTGCTGTTACAGCCGCCAACAAGTACAGGGCTATCCGTGTCGGTTGGACTTGGACAAAAATATCCAACAACTCATTTTAGTTTGGATGTTTATTTCAACAAGTCCAAAGTGCTTACTGTCCCTGATGCATCTTTAGACCCTAACGACCCTTACTTTGTTGAAACGGCGGTCAATAATGAAAATATAGCCTACAGAGATGGACTAAAGGTTTATCAGGTCTGGGTGACAGCTAGTAGTTTGTGTGACTCAGCTTATACTACAGCCCAGAGCAATGACGTTAGACCATTTAATGGCGCTGGAACGGTCTTAGCCGTAAATGCCCGACAAATGTTTAGCGTTGATGATTTTGATTATTCTTTAGCGATCGGATCTACGCTATACCCTAATCCCTACACAAATCCACGTTCTTTTCTGCGAATCAAAGGGGCAAAAGCGCCTGAACTTTTACAAGGAACGGTAAGTGTCTCTGGAGTCCAGGTCAATGGCTCTGCGACCAATTTTACTCAGGCATTCCAGCCTGGAGACTTTTTTTACGATCCATTGTCAAAATCTGTACAAAAAGTACGATTGGTTCAGAGTGATACTGCAATGGTGCTTCAAGCGGCTTTCCCAAATAATCTGCCTGCTGGGACAACTGGAGCCAAAAAAGCTGGGTATATTCAAGTAGACCAAGGCATAGACCTCACCAAGATCTCGCGCGTAGGCGACAACTTCATGACTTCCTACCGTGAATATTTTACTGGTGGATATGATGGCGACACCTCAATGATGAAGCCTTATTACTTTACCCAGTATCTAAGTCCGGATGACAGCCTATTGGAAAACTCCGTTTGGGGTTTAAATGTTGGGCTGATGAGGATTGCTTGTCCTGGCATTTCTGATGTAACTGTGCAAAGGCAAGGTGTTGCTTACGCCAACGCCAAGGCTTGGGAATATCGGGTAGAAGTACCGACTAGCATCACTAATGCGATCGATGCGGTTAATTTTGTGTCGGATCAGTTAGGCGTTTATGGTTGTTCTGTAGCATTCCCCAGCTATGGATTGATATCAAACTTTGCTGGCGCTGGTCAAAGGATGGTTCCTCTTACTGGCGACATCATGGGTCTTGAGTCCGCTTATTCTTGGTCTAATGGGGGCTATCATGTTGCTGTAGCTGGGGTGAAAGCACAGTTGGTCAGAGTCTTGAACCTAGCTACCAAACTAAATCCCACAGATGAAGCGTCTTTGAACACGGCTGGAATACAAAGCATCAAGTTCTTACAAGGTGCCGCAGTTATCTGGGGTGCCAGAGGTCCAAGCTTGGACGATACGTATAGTTTCTTGAACGTATCCCGGACGCAGAAGAACTATATCCGGTTGTTCTTGGAATCTACTGCATTGAACCAGCTATTATTCAGCCCTAATCAACCCGGAATCATTGACCAAATTTCACTGCTCATGGAAAGCTTTGCCCGAAAGGAGTACGCTAACCATGTTTACAACGAGTTTCTTGGATTTTCCAGCGCTGTAACCATTAAGGTCACTAATGCGAGTTCTACTGGGGGCGATGTTATGTACTCTTATGTTCCAGCAGGTGTACTCGAAAAAGTGTATGTGCAGATTGGACCGAATGTAGTGGTTGCTAGTTCTCAAAGCAAGAACACTGGGGTATAAGTTGTAGTTCCTTGAATGGATAGGAGTAAATAATGAGAAAATCTACTTTAGAGCCAAATGCTTTCTTACAAGCCAAACAAAGGCTTATGATCGAAGGTCTGCCTGAAGCTGGTAGGGTCATTACCCGCGATACCATCAGCTTAGAGGTAGGAGTGATTGAGCGCCCTGATAAAACAGTTATTCCAGCAGGTCGGATTCAAAGTGGGGAATTCAATGTTAAATTAGACTTTGGTGACGATATATTGCGCCAAGAGTGGATAGCGTGGTTCTTTCTTGCTAAGGACAGAGCTGGAGATTTTGGGTACGGTTATGGTAGTGCGGGATCTGGTACTAATGGCTTACCTAATGCAACCGCCACCGCTTCTACTACGGGGGCTGCTTCAGCCGCCGCTGTAGCCGCTTATACAGCAAATACAGGTGCAGGTTCTTTAGGCTCTCAGTTAACAAATTCAGGAAATGTTCTTACTGCTCCTGCTGCGACGGCAATAGGAACCAGTGTTACTGGGATTGACCCCACATACAAAAGACTCGCTTATCTAACATATCACCGTCTTTATGCAGATCCTAATGCTAAGACCCTTCCTTTAACAGTTAAACTGTTAGGTTGCTGGGTAAAAAGCATGACAATGCCTGATTTTGATATGGATGGTGAGGAAGCGTCTACTCTTGAATGTGCTATTAGCTATGATGACGTAATCATTGTTAACTATCCTACTCCTTAGCCTTTGACCATAAGGTTTTCACCAACAATGTTAATCATTTCTGGAGATATTTGTTTGTATCTAAAAATGCAATAATCTCAAGAAAAATCTTCTATAAACCCTTCTACCTTATAGAAGGGTTTATAGATTAAGTACTTAAAAAGATGCCCCCACCAACGCCAGTCGTTCCAGTTAACCCCGTTTCGCCAGCAAGCGGTAGCAATCCTTCAG
>CASBQM010000064.1 GCA_949127645.1 Synechococcales cyanobacterium PMM_0036 | reverse complement strand
GTGACATCATCTGGAATTAAATCTTGTTCAATCAAGTATCGGACAAAATCAAAGTCGGTTTGGGAAGCGGAAGGGAACGCAACTTCAATTTCTTTGAACCCAATCTGTACCAACAAATGAAACAAGCGGAGCTTACGCGTAACGTTCATCGGTTCAATTAAAGCCTGATTGCCATCTCTCAAATCAGTACTCAACCAGATGGGCGGCTGGGTGATGACTTGGGATACCCAGGTGCGATCGGGCAAATCAATAGGCGCAAACGGCTGATATTTAGTTCTAGGATTATTCAACACGATCGTTTTCTCCGATGTCGTTTATGGCTGTAGATCAAATTGTGGAAAGTAGCGGCGATCGAATCTTGAGGGAAGATTACCGTAGAAAAATCGGGGTTATCAGACTGCCGTAGATTCAAGTTCTGACAACCCATGGGCAGTCGTAGTGACACTGTAAGCAATGCAAAATTGAGTTCCATGAAAATTTCTGGGGAATATGTGGAGGATAAATCTGTGATGCCAAAAATGAGGGAAGAGCAGCAAAATACTGCTTTTCCCTTTACAGCTTTCGTCCAAAGTAGCTCAACTGATCATGCAAGCATGAAAAGCAGGATAGAAAAGATTAGGGTTGGGGTAAAAGTTATTTGCGCGCAAGGCGCAGTCGGGAAACACCCGACAGCAGCAGATATAGTTGTAGAGACTGCTTTGCGAAATTCATATGAATACCATAGTTCAGCACCATCATAGGGGATGATACCTGAATGAGTCAAGACTTTTCGGAAGCACTCGGCGGTGACGACCTGAGACGGTCAAAATCGGCGTTGCTGAATAGAAGTATGAACAGCCAAATCCGCCCACCCTTCGGGAAGCAAGCTATACCCTAGCCCTCTCTCAAATGGAGAGGGAACAAGAGATCTAGCTCCCTTCTCCCTGAGGAGAAGGGTTGGGGATGAGGGCAATTCATACTTGCATTCAGCAATGCCTCAAAATTTACACCGTCAACCACGATCGCTCATGCTTGCGCCAATAGCGAGAGAAACGGCGCGGTGAGGAGTCATCGGTGACGGGAAACATCTCTGGGTAAGTTACCAAATCAACTGACTTTTTCAGCTCATCTTGCCAGCCTTTAATCATGTGATTGGGAGTTTCAGTCGTCACCACTTCACTAATTGCCAGATCTTCTACGAGCTGCCATAAAGCCGCAACCGTTTCGCCCTTATAAATTTGAATTAATGGGATTTCTAGCAGCGCTTCATAAATAAACTGGATGCGATGTTTGGCAATATTCTGTGTCTGCAAATAAGGCACATCGAACACATAAACCTTGGGAGCATCAGCATAGTCTTTCACCATCTGATGTTCAGGATTCAGACTATCTTCGTTGAACCAGATCAGAGAGGGCATAGAAATAGGAGGCTTAAAGGTACACGAATGTTGATGAGATTGTTGATAGAGATTACTGATACTGTCCAGACGATCGCCCGCTCGGTTCCGGCGTATAGGCACCCTCAAACAATCGTTCTGCTAGTTCTTCGTAAGAATAGTTAAAAGGATCATCTTTCTTCGGATCACCCGGAAGCACAGAACCCCCATAGCGCTGCAAATTCTCCCGATTAAAAATATACGGCTTAGTAGAAAAAGTGGATGCGACCCACTGCCAAGACAAATGATTACTAGCCAAATCGCCATCAATCAGCAGGCTATACATCCAGTCGGCTCCGGCTCTCCAGCACACCTTGCGGAAATGAACGATATAGCTTGCCAAGTACATCCGGGCGTGGTTGTGCAAATAGCCTGACTCTTTCAGCATTTTAATCAGGGTATCCATTGAGGGAATGCCCGTCGTGCCGTTGGCAATATCATCGGGCAGCGATCGCTGATGCTGATTCATCGGCACTTTGGGCTTCTCCAAATCCTGGAGGATGCGATCGCCCTCTTCGTCATACACCAAATGGAAAAACGCCCGCCATGCCAATTCTGAAACAAACGTCTCGACTGACTTAGAGCGCGACTGCTTCAGCGCCCATTGCCGCAGCTCCTCCAGTTCTAGACATCCTCGGCTAACGTAGGGCGACAATTGGCTGACTTCACCATCCAAAAAGTTTCGCTGCTTGCCATACTTCTCTAGCTGAAAGTCTTGCAGCCGAGCCAGCCCTGCTTTCCTGCCCCCCACATGGGGCGAGAGTTCTCCTGAATCTTCCAGAAAGGGGAACTCAGATTGCAGATAGGTAGCGATCGCCTCTCGATCGGCTAACTCTAAGTCAGTCCGTAGCTGCTGCATTATGAAGAATTATGTCAAGACTCTCTCATTCTATCTTCATATCGCGCTCTTCGTATCTCGTTCTTCGTATCTCGCTATCAGACTTGTGATGCTCATCCCATCAAAATCACCGTATCAATCACATGAATGATGCCGTTATCTGCGGCAATATCTGCGGCTACGACAGTCGCATTCTTCACCTCAAAGCCGTTCGAGCAATTGATGGGAATTGGCGAACCTTCTACAGAAGTGACCGTTTCTAGCTTTGCCAAATCTGCCTGGGTGAACCGCCCGGAAACCACATGAAATTTGAGAATTCGAGTAAGCTGAGGAATATTTTGCACCAAAGTCTGAATAGTTCCAGGGGGCAGCTTAGCAAAGGCTTCGTCATTCGGAGCAAAGACGGTGAAGGGACCCGGACTCTTCAGCGTTTCCACCAACTCAGCCGCCTGAACGGCTGTCACCAGTGTTGAAAATGCACCCGCGCTAACCGCAATATCTACAATGTCTGCCATAAATCCGAAGCCCTAAATTCCACTGATTTACAGTCTAGGCTCTGAAGCTAGACGCATCATCATAGATGCTATTTGATTTTATCGAGTTCACCATAGAGAACAGCCTCGATTCGCGGCAGAGCTAGCTTATGCGGCAGACCACTTTTCATCATCTAGCGCTAGAGGAATGGTGGCTTGCACCGTAGTTTGCTGACCCACCACACTCTCGATCGCCAATTCTCCCCCATGCAGTTCTAGCATCCGCTTGGCGATAATCAGCCCTAGTCCAGAGCCTTGCTGTTCATAAAAACGGCGATCGAACTGCATATAGGCTCCCAGATTGGCGATCTGCTCTGGAGCCATACCACGCCCACAATCGACAATCCGTACTATAAAGTTCTGTTCCATAAGGCGGCTGCTAATCTCGACCACAGTTCCGGGCTGAGAAAACTTGAAGGCGTTACTGATTAGCTCTTCCATAATCTTTTGCAGCCGAATATCTGACATACGCAAATTGGCTTTTTGCAGTTTCAGGGATAGGTCTGCGGATCGATTCGCCTGTTGCGCCAGACGAGCGGCAATTTCAGCAATTTGCGCCTCTCCACTAAAAGTTTCCCCGGCGCACAGAGCCGCCCGACGATCAGGATCATGAGCCGCAATTTCAAGCTGGGCATAGCAAAGAAAATTTTGAATTAGCCGGTAGAGGCGATCGGCTGAGCTATGAATTCCTTCAGCAATTTCGAGAATTTCGCTGCGGTTGATCGATTCATACTCGCCCATCAGAATCTCTGAAAATAGTAAGATGCCGTTGAGTGGGGTGTGCAGCTCGTGGGGCAGGAACAGAGCAATATTGTTGCGAAGCGTTTCCAACTGCTGCTGAGACTGCGTACGAAATAGCTCGTGCCGTGCAAATCGACTGGCGATCGCCTCCAATAGCTCTTCTGCGGTGCAAGGTTTAATCAAATAATCATCTGCACCCAAATTCATCCCATAGCGCAGATCTGACTTTGTTCCCTTTGCGGTCAGGAAAATGAAGGGAATGGTTTCAGCGATCGGATTTTGTCGCAAAGTTGATAAAACATGATAGCCATCCACATCGGGCATATTCACATCACAGAGAATGAGATCGGGCAGATACTCTTGAGCCATCTGTATGCCTTTATTGCCTAGCTCGGCGTTTATCACGCTAAACCCCTCAATTTCCAGCAAGTCAGAGATGGATTCCCGAATAATCTGCTCGTCCTCGATCACCAGGATGGTTTTCATAATCTACAAAGCTTTTGAAGGTAAAGTCGTGGGAGTAGGGGTTTCCTGATTAAATGATACGCTCCAAGCCATGCTCCCTCAGGAGATTTTACGGAGCTGACCCCTAACCTATTGATGGGCTGAGATGTTGAATCTCCCATGTTGCGCCTTATTCAAGATCAATTCCCGCAAGACCCACCGCCTATAAAACCTTATTTGAAGGGAGTGCTTTTTCCTTCGGAGATAACACTGAATGAGAGCGCGGTTAAGCGAAAAATCTAGGCTTTGCTCAGTTTACATTCTTTCAAAAAGTAGTCCAAAGGAACACGCCACAAAACCTAATTGTGTCGGCATAATCTGCATGATTGCACCGAGTGGACATTCAGAGATGGATGCCTACAGATGACTATAGCGCTTCTTGAAAGGGTACTGGCGGCATTGCCAATGCATTCATTATGTCTATCAAAGAGAAGCTGTCAAAGAGAAGCTGTCAAAGAGGGTTTATCAAGAAGTGTCTGTCAAGGAGAATCTGTAGATAGCCTTTAAGAATATAGATTAAAGCCATTAGATTGAGCGTCTACGATAGCTTTTTATCTATATAATCTAATCCAAGACCACAAGTTTGGGAGAAACTTCGGTGATACACGCGACCTTGCACCAGCTCAAAGTGTTTGAGGCAACTGCGAGACATGGCAGCTTTACCAGAGCTGCCGAAGAGCTATTTTTGACGCAGCCCACGGTTTCAATGCAGGTGAAGCAGTTGACTAAGGCGATCGGTCTGCCGCTGTTTGAACAGGTCGGTAAGAAGCTCTTCCTTACTGATGCTGGACGAGAGCTATTTGCCACCTGTCAGGACATTTCTCAGCGGCTCGATCAGCTAGAGATGACGGTGGCTGATCTCAAAGGTATGAAGCAAGGCAAGCTGAAATTAGCCGTGATCACCACCACCAAGTATTTCATGCCACGCCTATTGGGTCCTTTTTGTCAGCAGTATCCGGGGATTGATGTGTCGCTGGCGGTTACAAACCACGAGCGGGTGATCGATCGCCTCGCCAATAACCAAGACGATCTTTATGTTATGAGTCAGCTTCCAGACAGTTGGGATATCAAAGCGCACCCGTTTCTAGACAATTCGCTGGTCGTCGTTGCCCCCAGCACCCATCCTCTGGCAAGCGAAAAGCAGATTCCCTTAAAGCGGCTGGCAGAGGAAATATTCATCATGCGGGAGCCAGGATCGGGCACACGCGGCGCGTTTCAAAATCTGCTGGATACCCATAATCTGATGGTGAAAGTGCGGTTGGAGCTAGGCAGCAACGAGGCAATTAAACAGGCGATCGCCGGAGGTTTGGGGCTATCTGTCCTGTCGCGTCATACGCTCATGCTAGATGGCTCTGTGAGTGAGCTAACTATTTTGGATGTTCAGGGTTTCCCGATTCAGCGACAGTGGTATGTGGTTTAT
>CASBQM010000063.1 GCA_949127645.1 Synechococcales cyanobacterium PMM_0036 | reverse complement strand
GACGTTGGGCAAAATGCCAAACACGCCGATCGATCCAGTAACAGTCGTTGGCGAGGCAAAAATTTGGCTAGCGTTGGTGGAAATTTCATAGCCACCCGATGCCGCGTAGGTGCCCATCGAAACAATCACGGGCTTTTTGGCTTTGGTTAGCGACATTTCTCGTGCCACTAGAGCCGATGCTGTAGCGCTGCCCCCCGGACTGTTAACCCGCAGCACAACGGCTTTAGTGCTGTCATCCTGGCGCAGCTTTCTCAGCAATCTTGCGAGGGCATCGCCGCCAATTTGTCCGGTGCCGCCCTCGCCACTGACAATATCGCCCTCGGCATAGATAATAGCAATCTGATTGTTAGAAGACTGTCGATTAGAAGATATAGCCGCCGCGTAGTTGGACAGATCAATTTGTCGCAGAGTTTCACTGCTTCTCTCCTGCCCGGTTAAGCCCTGAAGCTCTGAAATTACCTCGTCTTCGTAAGCAATTTTGTCGATCAGTCCCGCAGATTTTGCCTGCTCTGGCATTAGCATTCCCTGGCGATCGGCAATTTCCTGAATTTTCTGGGGTGTTAGCTTCCGGCTTTTAGCTGATGCGTTGGTGAATTCGTTCCAGAGGTCGGTGAGCAAAGCCTGGGTCTGTGCCTTAGCTTCAGGACTGCTCTGCGATCGCGTCAGCGGTTCAATGGCGGCTTTGAATTTGCCCACCCGCAAAATCTGAATGCCCACGCCGTACTTTTGTAGCGCCCCTGCAAAAAAGGTGCTTTCAGAGCTAAGACCGTTGATTTCTAGTAGACTGCTGGGGTTGAGCAGCACGGTGTTCGCCACCGAAGCCAGGTAATAATCCTTCTCCTGCCACTGCACGTCATTATAGGAAAAGATCGGCTTGCCCGATTGACGAAAGGCTTCTAGCGTCTGACGCACTTCTTGTAAAGTCGCAAAACCCGATCCCGTAGGCTGAATACTGCCATACAGTAGCAGTCCTTTAATGCGATCGTCTGTAGTGGCTCGGCGAATGGCTTCGATCGCCGTTCTTAGCGGGATAGAGCTACTACCACCGTTCCCCGACAGTGCCGCCCCAATAATGGCTCTGGGTTCTGCTGCTGCGCTAGAGTCAGTAATTTCGTCAGACAGGTCAAACGTTAGAATCGAGTCTGCCTCAACCTGAGGACCCGTATCGCGGCTGCTAGAGGCGATCGTCACCAAAAGCGCTGTCAGTCCAGCAATGCCCAGGGTGCAAAACAGAATAATTCCCGCTAGGGTCGCAAACGTATATTTAAAAAAGTCGCGCATTTACTGGTTATAGAGTGGGTTAAATATAGTGAAGTGCAAGTGGAGTGGAGAGGGCAAATTGCAGAGACTGATACTGCAAGAATATTCTCATAGTACCCGCAACACACCGGGCTGTCTCAACTCAGCCAGCGTCGCGCTTCCAGTACAGAACAGCACGGTAGCAAGTTCTGCGGTCAGCGCCTCCATGAGGGTATGCAGAGCCGCTTCAGAATGGGCTGCCGCCTGTAGAAAAGGCAGCGCCAGTCCGGCAAGATCAGCTCCTAAAGCGATCGCCTTTGCCCCATCCAGCCCATCGCGCAGACCGCCAGAGGCAATGAGGGGAATCTGGGGGGCGATCGCCCGAATTTCAGTAATGCACTCGGCGGTCGGGAGTCCCCAGTTGGCGAAGGTTGCGCCTAACCGCCGCTGACGTTCATCTTGGGCACGTCCGCTTTCCACCCTTGCCCAAGAGGTGCCGCCTGCCCCCGCCACATCGATCGCGCTCACGCCCGCCTCCATCAGCTTTTGTGCCATCCCGGCAGAGATGCCGTTGCCTACTTCTTTGGCGATTACCGGAACAGGCAGCTTTTCACATAGAAGGGCAATTTTGCCCAGCAGCCCCCGGAAATGGGTATCGCCTCGGGTTTGCACGCATTCCTGAAGCGGATTCAGGTGCAAAATTAGGGCATCGGCTTCTAGGCAATCGATCGCTTTTTGACATTCTTCCACGCCATAGCCATAGTTCAACTGTACGGCTCCCAAATTGGCAAACAGCAGGATGTCTGGCGCTAGCGATCGCACGGCAAAGGTAGCGGCAACCTGCGGGTTTTCGATCGCCACCCGCTGAGATCCCACGCCCATGGCAATTTTGTAATGCTGCGCCACTACAGCCAACCGATAGTTAATGGTTTGCGCCAGATCTGTGCCCCCGGTCATCGAAGAAATCAGCAGTGGCGCATTTAGAGTCTTGCCCAAAAAGCGCGTGGAGAGGTCAATTTCACTGCGATCGAGTTCTGGTAAACAGCAGTGTGTAAAGCGATATCGCTCGAATCCAGTCGTTTGCTGAGATTGCACATCATCTTCTAGACAAACGCGCAGATGGTCTGCCTTGCGGTTCTGGGTAGCAGTAACATCAACCGATGGAGAAGCAGACAAATGGGCTAAGGGGTTACTCACAGTTTGGGGGCTGGCTCAAGGAGTTGGGCAAGTGCTTAAGCTAGTGTGCCATGCGATCGCTTAAAGACCTCAAATTTATGGCTCAGTTTGTCAGAGAAAAATAGAGTTGATTGTCTCTTAGATTGATAATTTTTATTCATAAAAATATGTAAATAAGTCTGACTCCGGACTATAGCGGCTTGCCTGTCGAAAAAGTGCCTGACAAGTTCCAGTTGCCAATTCTCAATGGTTAGGAACAGTCAAGGTTTCTTTTCCCAGTGGTGTAATACAACGTAATTTAGCGTGACTGCCTCGTTAACTGTGAACTTCAAAGCTAAATCTCTGAAGAATTGTAATCAAATCTGCGCCAGAGAGTCGTCTAAGCTTTGGCATATTCGGGCTGAAGTTCAAGCGTGACCAGAATAGATGGATGGGAAACTAAGCCAAAATCTTCCGGATTTTCCCCTTCTAGATGAAGAGAGATCGCCTCCATTAGATTGCTTGCAACTTCATCTAAGGTACTTCCCTGGGTCACGACTGAAATTTCCAAACATTCGGCAACATACCCATTTTCTAAATCTGGGCGAATAAATGCCTTGACATTTTGCTGTAGTTTCATTTGGCTTTGCATTTATTAACTCCCTCAACAAACTACAGCATTAAAGTCCAGAAAATATTGGATATCAAGCGACTCTACAACTTTAGCAACTTTAGCAACTACAGTAATAACCTGCGCGACGAAGTTGAATACATCTAAGGAACAACCGTTTTAACGTTCCGTTCGTCAATAGATAACTCCGCAGTTTCGATCGCCTTTAGACAGAATGTGCGGATATCTTTTGCTGATAGATGAACCTCAATGAAAGCTCCATTTTGGAGTTTTCTAGTACTGCGGAAGTCCTTTTCATTCAGCGGCGCTCAAATCCCCATTCTGCATCTGTGAGAATGCGGGCGGTGCCAATGCCAGCGGCGATCGCCCCCACCTTGAATCCTGCCTGAAGCGCGCCCTGCAATCCTGCCGACAGCTCGCCTCGGTGAAAGTACACAAGCGCTTTATAAGCCACAGTGCCGGGAACCATGCAGATAATCCCAGGTAGCGAAAACAGCACGAGCGGCAGATGGAGCGATCGCGAAGGAAAAATCCCCACTAGCCCCACAAAAAAAGCGCCTAAAAACGTTGTGCCAATGCTGCCCATGCCCAGATTTTCTGCCGTTAGCCGCAGGAGATGCCCTCCCATGCCGATCGCCGCACAGATGAACAGCGCATTGCGAGGCGTATTGAAGAGGATGGCAAACCCCAAAGTGCCGACAAAGCTCAGCAAGGCGTTTAGCAAAAGATCCATAGCCGATCGTTTAAGCGCTTGTACTCTTCCAGGTGCATCGGTGATCTCGCAAATCAAGTTTACTCAGCTTCTCGTTGTTAACACGGAGCCGCCCTGCTTTTCCAGAGCGGCAGAGGGGGTGTGAGGGCAGCTTATAGCTTTGCCAGTCAGAAATTGCTTAAAGAGAAGCGATCGCCAAACTCCCCGGCTGGCTCAAGTCACCTGTCACAGTAACGCTGCGCTGGTTGGCACTCAGATGGCGGACAATTCTGTAAATCGTCTCGATCTGGTCAGGTGCCCCCACTTTAGTGGCTAAGTCTGCTAGAGAAATCGGCTGACCTGCCTCTTGCACTGCCTTCACTACATCGCGCTGGAGTTGCAGCACGGTGGCGGCTGCCTTCTTGCCCGACT
>CASBQM010000062.1 GCA_949127645.1 Synechococcales cyanobacterium PMM_0036 | reverse complement strand
CGGTTCAAGAATTTCTGACCTCGATCGCCCCTTTTAATGAGCTAGCTCCTAGCGCCCTAGCCCAGCTTAGTGAACAGTTTCAGCTCTTGCGCTATCGCATGGGGCAAGCTGTTGTTGTTAAAGACAAGATGCCCGCCCAGGTCTCTATTCTCTATGAAGGTCAGGTGCGGCTGCTAGCCTACGATCCGCGCACGCAAAAGCCCGTTACTTTAGCTCTACAGCAGCCAGGAGCGGTTCTGGGCTGGGTAGGATTGATGAGAGGAGTGCCTTGCGAAACGGCGATCGCCTCCCAAGAAACTATTTGCTTGACCCTAGAATCAGCGGACTTCCTGGCGCTGCTAGAGCGTGAGCCAAAGCTTGCCGCCGCGTTTCGCAACCAGGCTCCCCTAATTGAGCTTTTTGATTTGCTGGGTGCCGAGCTGCATCGACAGGCGATCGGCGATGTCGATCTTAAAGAGATTTCTCTTCAAGCAGAGTCTCAAGCCGTAGTTTGCAACCTGCCGCCCGGTCAAACGCCCATTACTCAGCTAGAGCGCGATCGCGTTTGGCTCGTCAGCGGCGGTGGCGAGATCAGCGGCTATCCGGCAGGAAGTCGGATAGAGCCGGGAATAGCGGGACTGACCTCTCTGGAGGTGCTAGGAGATCAGCCTGCTCGAGTCATTGGCTTCCCTGGATTTGTGGAGGAAGACTCTTCAACTCACGATAACTCTCCTGTAGATACTGTCCCTCATACCGAATCAGATATTCCCTTTGCGCCCGATCGCCCTCCTGCACTTGATCCGGCAATTCTGGCTCGACCCACTAGCTCCACCAAAAATTATCCGTTTGTCCGGGGTAAGGGTCAACTAGAGGAGGCAATGGCCTGTTTGCAAATGCTCTGTCAGCACCTAAATATGCCCTTCCGTCGGGATGTGGTCAAACGAGTGCTAGTCAACCAGGTGGAGCGAAATGGCAGTATTTCTCTGGAGCTATGCGGCGCGGTTTCAGAAATGATGGGGCTACACGCCCAGTTGGTGACGGTGCCCGCCAGTGCGGTGGGTCGGCTTGAGGCTCCGGCGATCGTTCAGTGGCAAGGCTCTTTTGCTCTGCTGTACGAAATTACTGAACGCGAGATGGTGATCGCGGTTCCAGAGCTAGGGCTAGTTCGGCGTAAGCCTGCTGACTTCGTGGAAACCTGGGGAGAGCAGGGCGAAGTCCTGCTGCTGAAATCAACTCGCCAAACGCCCCAAAAACGGTTTGGGCTGGACTGGTTTTTGCCCTCCATTAAGCGCCATCGCCGGGTGCTAATTGAGGTATTTGTCGCCTCGTTCTTCGTGCAGCTTTTTAACCTGGCGAATCCGCTGATGATTCAGGTGATCATTGATAAGGTGATCATTCAGAAGAGCGCCGATACGCTTCATGTATTAGGAATTTTGCTGCTAGTGCTGGCGGTATTTGAGGCAATCCTCAGCAGTTTGCGAACTTACCTGTTCGTGGATACAACCAACCGGATTGATATGACGCTGGGTTCGGAAATCATCGATCACCTGCTGCGGCTGCCTTTACGCTATTACGAACGCCGACCCGTAGGCGAACTGGCGACTCGAATTAACGAGCTAGAGAATATTCGCTCCTTCTTGACCGGGACGGCGCTGACTGTGGTGCTAGATGCCATCTTCTCGGTGATCTACATTGTGGTCATGTTTATCTATAGCTGGCTGCTGTCCTTGGTTTCGCTGGTGACGATTCCCTTCTTTGTGCTGCTGGCGATGGTGGCTTCGCCGATTATCCGCGATCAGCTCCGAGTCAAGGCAGAGCGCAATGCTGAAACTCAGTCTTATCTGGTGGAAGTGGTGAGCGGTATTCAGACGGTCAAGGCGCAGAACATGGAGCTACGGGCACGCTGGCAGTGGCAACAACGCTATGCCAAATACGTCAGCGCTGGCTTCAAGACTGTCCTCACTTCCACAACCGCCGGATCGGCGAGTAATTTCTTAAACCAGCTTTCTGGACTGCTCGTGCTTTGGGTCGGGGCTTACCTGGTGCTAGAGAACAAGCTGACCCTGGGTCAACTGATTGCCTTCCGGATTATTGCGGGTTATGTAACCAGTCCTCTACTACGTTTGGCGCAACTCTGGCAGAACTTCCAGGAAGTGGGGCTATCCATTGAGCGCTTGAGCGATATTGTGGATTCGGCTCCAGAAGCAAATGAACTCGATCGCCAAAATATCCCCATGCCGACAATTCAGGGCTTGGTCAAGTATGACGATGTTTCCTTCCGATTCGGCACCAGCGGTCCGCTTCAGCTCAATAGCGTCAGTCTGGAGTTTCCAGCCGGGGCGTTTATCGGCATTGTCGGGCAGAGTGGTTCTGGTAAGAGTACGATGATGAAGCTCCTGCCTCGCCTCTACGACCTGGAGTCTGGGCGCATCTTGATCGATGGCTATGACATTGGCAAGGTAGAGCTATATTCCCTGCGGCGACAGATTGGCATCGTGCCTCAAGACCCGCTGCTGTTTGAAGGCACGGTTCAAGAAAATATTTCCATTACCTGCCCTGATGCTTCGCCGGAAGAAATTATTCGAGCGGCACAGATCGCGGTTGCCCATGAATTCATCATGACCTTGCCTAATGG
>CASBQM010000061.1 GCA_949127645.1 Synechococcales cyanobacterium PMM_0036 | reverse complement strand
TTTTAGAATTTTTGTTCAAAGTTGGAAAACGCGAACTAAAATCTACGGAAGTTCTCGATATCATGGAGTTCAACAGAACTGTTCATGCTGAGATGGCCGCCTTGTTAACGGCGCGATAAAAGCGCGGAAATACGGCGAGGTCCGGTTGACTTCGAGTTAAGCAAGAGAAGCAAGGAGGAGGGCCGATTCTGAGGCCACCTCCTCCTTGTTTCTCATTCACAGTGTCAGGCCTGTAAATCGTGCAGCCGCTGCATCTCGAATATCTCTTCGTCACACTTTGAGCAGAGGTGCGACGAGTTGCACGCTGTGGTGGACCATCCGTCCGCCTCAGCACATCGTCGAAGATTCTCACTGTGAAGTTTCACGGCCGTTGTATCAGAACTCGCCATCCACGTCCGCTCAAACTGCCGGCGGCAGAAATCGCAGTCGATGATAATCATTAGCTTTAGCATGTCTTCCACCTCCTTTAGCCTTTGGTTGCAACCTTGGATCTTTTAGCTGCGCGGGCCAGTTCTTTAGCTTTCGCCTTCTCCTTGGCCTCATTTTGGCGATAAGATTCACCTTCGATGCGAATGAGCTCAGCGTTGTGTGTCAGCCGGTCCACCATCGTCACCACGCACCCGGCGCTAGGAAATATTTCCCCCCAGTCAGTGAACGCTTTGTTCGTGGTGATGATCGTTGACTGCTTCTGATACCTCTCGGAAATTACCTCGTAGAGCAGGTCTGCGTAACGGTTGTCGTAACTCATGTAGCCGACTTCGTCGACCACAAGTAGTTCAACGCGGCACAACTTCTTCATTCGGCGCTTTCGAGAAGCTGCTCCATCGCATTCCAAAAGCTCATCGAGCATCTTGCTCGCTTTAACGCAGCGAGTATTGTGACCAGCCATCAGAGCCGAAAAGGCAAGATTTTGAGCAATCATTGACTTGCCGAGACCATTTGTCGCCAGCAAAATAACATTTTCTTTCTGTAGCAAAAAGCTCAGCGAAAATAGATCTTCCACCTGCTGCCGATCTACCTTTTCAGGCCAGCTCCAATCGAACTCGGCCATGGGTTTAAATTGCCCAATCTGCGCTTCTCTGATTCTGCGCTCCAGGCTGCGCTTCTCACGTTCTGATTCTTCAGCCTTCAATAAATCAGCCAGCCAGGGCTCATCCGCATACTGGCTCCAATTTGATTCAATCGCACGCAAGCCCAGTCGGCTAGCCAGCTTCTGTAAATCCTTTAGATCTTTCGTCATTACTTTTGCTCCTCATTTGACTGAAATAAACTGTCATAACCAGCCAACGATTTAGGTTTGATCGTCAGCTCATTGGCCAGCGGATTACTGACGAAATTAAGCTTCACAGGCGGCTTGGCACCCCTTGCACTCCGCCTTCTCTCCAACGCCTGCTTCACCGCCGAAGCATGAACAGCCCCAGCCGCAATCGCTTCTTGTATAGCAATCTCCAATTCCTGCGCACCATAGAGATCGAGAAGCGCTGTCAGCTCCTGCGTCAGTCGACCAAGATTGTGGCCCCGGTCTGCCGCCTCGCATAAAAACTTCGTACTTGAAGACGCTGCAATTTGCAGGCGATCCATGGCACGGTGTTTCCTGGCCGTGCGCCTTTCATCAGTGAGCTCCTTGAGATGAGCCTGCTCTTCAATCTGTTTGCCTTTGCTAAAACAACGCTTGTGACTGGCTACCTCCGCGGCACCATCGCAGAACCTGACCGTCTCAAGAGTCGCAAACACCGAGACCGTCTTTCGCACATAGGCTGGAGGTAGGCTGTAATCATTGCAATCAAACCGTCCATACGCGGTCTTGCCAATTGCAACTTGCCCCCTGTCGTACACCGCATACGGTGCGCCGGGCACAGTCACCAAATTGCTCTTCTCTTGCTCAAAAGCCTCTAAGACTGTCAGCTTCTTGTCTTGCACCCAGCGCCTCTCGCCGGCTTCCCTCACGCACCACTGCCTCGCTTGCTCATTTAAATCGTCAAGGTCTTTCCACTTCCGAGCCTGCCAGAACGAACTGCGCACAAACCGTATTCCGCGCTCCACGCGCCCTTTTTGCTCCGGCTCTCTGACCTCCACTGGTATCGGCTTGTAGCGATAATGTGCGGAAAAATCCAGGATGGCCGGATTGAAATGTATTGCCTTGCCAATCCGCTCCTGCACCACTGACTTGAGATTATCGTAGAGGATTTCACGCGGGTGCAGACCTCCAAAAAACTCAAAGGCATCAATATGGCCTCTGAGAAAATTCCCAGTGCCCTGATTGACGTAGAACTTGAGAAATACTTGCCGCGACCACGACAAGGTCATCACAAATGCGTACAGCTTGCGCTCAGCGCCGTCGATTGTGATCCTGCCAAAAGAGCCCCAATCAACCTGTGCCTGCTCACCCGGCAGTGTTCGTAACCTCGAAAAAGCTTTACTTGCCGACCTTGGCCTTAATCGGCTCACAATGTCACGAAAATGGTCTACTCCACCCAGATATCCACGATCCTTCACCATGTAAAACAACCTGGTGGCATTTAGTTTCGGATAATCTTTCAGCGTAGCCTTAATGAAATCGATGTACGGATCAGCAATCGATTTGCGCACTCTGAGCTGCTCTGGCGAAACACCATTCTCACAAAGTATCCGCTCAACTGTTGAATGATGGATATTGAGCTGCGCGGCAATGGTGTTCTTGCGCCACTTCTCAGCGTAGTGCAGCCGGAGAATCTCGGCCTCTGATTCTTTTGATATGGTCATACTTTTTTCCTTTTCTTCTGAAGTACCGGCCACCATGCCAGGGCTCTAACCTCAAAAACTTGCCGCACAGTAACCCGCAGAAGCAACATTTCACTTCCACAGTCATTTCTAAATTTTGGTCAGGTCTTTGAGTAGGCACAGGCTCAGTAGCCTCTACAAGAGAACCATGCGCCTGGCTTACTCCGGTACCCTGCTGAGTCACTTTCTCAACTGGCCGTTTACAACGAAATGCCGCTTGACGAGCAGCATGCCGGCGCCGCCCTCTTAAAGAAGCCTGGTATCTCTTACTTGATCGCCGCAAAGATGCCTTGCGCATCTGCTGTGCGCAATCTCCGAAGCAATAAATATTGCCGCGATCACACGATCGGCAAATCACAACCTGGACCTGGCAAAGGCCACAGGAATATAGTCTGGCGTATTCTTGTAAACGTGCTACCAGAATTCATAGCTAAACGACTGGACAAAAAGCACCCATATCAATGAAAATAACAAGCAGAGGGGCTCTTGTGTTCATTGCACAGAAGCTTCTGGAGGCTCAAGCTACTACTTGAGCCTCCATCATTTTAGCCACCCAAAAACATCTCAAAACGACATCCCAATTTCAATGCCACCACTTGGATGTCTGTACGATATGCCGTGTAAACTCCCCGCCGGATATCCGCGCATTTAGAGCACTGAATACAGTCAGACCGCCACCGATGCTGGTATCACCAGAATCGCAAGCCTGGAAACAAAGATTTTTGCGCATCCCTACAA
>CASBQM010000060.1 GCA_949127645.1 Synechococcales cyanobacterium PMM_0036 | reverse complement strand
TGTAAGGCTCAAATCACCTCCGGCTCCAGTCGCCTGACGCACCGCCCGAAAGTTTTGACCTGGCAATCCTCCAGAGACGGCAAGTAGACCTGTCGGAGAGAGCGCATTGGGGGCAGTGCCGCTAATCTCGATCGCATCAGCGCGCACAGTCAAATTGCCCGCAGATCCGCTGCCATACGTGTTGGTTTGCAAAACGGCACCCTCACTGAGGCGCAGTCGCTGAGTGTCTACCAAAATTTGACCGCCATTGCCGATCGCCCCCACATCAGGCCCAGAAAATATGCCGCCGGGAAAGGTCAACCCTCCAGGGCTAAGCTGGGGCTGACCGTCAGGTAAAAGCAAAACCCCTGCCATGTCAATATCTGTCCCTTTGACGGTAATATTGCCTGCCTGTCCGGCACCAAAAGTGGTTGAGGAAATTGCGCCACCCTCCTGGCTGCGAAGCTGCTGAGTTTGGAGGGTGATATTTCCGGCACGACCTGGGGCACTAGCGCTTTGTGTTTGAGAATATATAAGACCATTACCTAGAATATCTATAGATTGAGACTGGATTGATACGTCGCCGCCGCGCCCTGAACCCAGCGTCGCAGATCCTAAGCTTGCATTGTGAACGATTAAACGCCCGGTTCTGATGCGGATGTTTCCCACATTTCCTGATGCATCAGAGCCAGTTTGTGTCACTAACCCAGTTTGAGTCACTAATCCAGTGCCAAAGTTAGGCTGAACGCTGTCTAGAATAACGGCATCTGAGGCTCGGATATTCAGACTGCCGCTCTTGCCGCTGGCATTCGTGATGGAGTTGAGTGAGGCTCCGTTTCGGATGATGAGCGATCGCGTAGAAACATCCAAGTCTCCAGCATTGCCGGAACCAATCGTCACCGTCGAGAAGGCGCTATTAATGCCGTTAACGATGCCCGATAAAGTAATAGAGTCGATCGCCCGAATAGAAAGTCTTTGTCCAGATTCAGCACCTTCTGTGGTTGAAAGTATCTGTGAACCGTCCGTGAGGCTGACTCGTTCCGCCTGGATTTGAATTGCGCCACCGCCACCTACAGAAGGAGCGACTGCGAACGATCCGCTAGCGTCTACGCTCGCTCCCTGGGATAGGTGAATAGCG
This sequence comes from Synechococcales cyanobacterium PMM_0036, assembly GCA_949127645.1. Classification (GTDB taxonomy): domain Bacteria; phylum Cyanobacteriota; class Cyanobacteriia; order Elainellales; family Elainellaceae; genus Drouetiella. The sequence goes on along the minus strand of CASBQM010000060.1, from coordinate 4,008 downwards.
CCAAATTTTTGTATCCCATCATATCCCAAACGCCACCCCTCATCTATTGCAGACAAGCTCACCTGACCTGGACTAGCGACACTGCCTAGCTCAATGCGTCCGCTAGCTGTAAATAGGTAGCCGCCCGGCAGGTCAATGTTTCCCCCTACCAGCGCCAGGGTGCGATCGGGAGGTACCTGCAATCCGCCTGGATAGGGTTCACCATCAAATAGGACTGGATTTCCCTGCCTGTCTCGAATAATTTGGGTCGATCGATCAACAATATCTCCTGGATTCCTGCCAAACTGGAGACCCACTGGAATACTGACCGTTAGCAGCGCTGATTGTGGCACAACTGCACTAAACGGGGTGCCGTCAGCAAAGTTGATCCGAGTAGCGGTGGTTGCCAAAAATGAGCCGCCGACATTAAGTGAAGCATTGCGCCCAAAAATAATGCCGTTGGGATTGAGCAAGAAAAAATTGGCAGAGCTGACGGCACCATCCGATCGCAACACTTCGATAGAGCCATTAATTCTGGAAACACGCGACCCGGTGACGCGAGAAAAAATATTAGTAGTGGCTGGATCAATGCCGCGAAACGATGCCGTTCTGCCATTAGGCACTGAAAATTCTCGAAAGCTATGAAACAGATTTGTACCTGCTTCAGTACCGCCCGTGATTACCAAAGCATTACCTTGGGTTCTAACCTGAGAAGGACGGGGTAGAGTCGTGTCTTCAATGACTTGAGAGACAGCCGAGTTACCATTTTCCCAGGGCATCCAGACCAGCAAACCGATCGCCCCGCTAGAGATTAAATGAGCAAGCTTTATCATGGGGAGAGCATTGTAGGAAAACCAAACCTTCAGCCCTATATGCTTTTGAGTAGAGCGATCGGTTGTATGTAAATCAGGGCTTAGGTCGCTGAGACAAAGCTGCTGGTGATGGCTGCAACGTTTGTTTTGCCTTCTACGATCGCAACTAAATCATTGCCTGCTTTCGCAAAGATTTGAGTATTGCCGCCACTCACTTGCAGCCTGTAATTGCTTGCAGATCCCTTAATTTGAATCTTATCGGTGCCTGCTGAGAAATCTTTGATGACTGCGTAATCTCCATTGCCGCTTAACGTGTAAAAGATCTGAGAGATATCTCCTAACGCGAATGTGTCTTTACCGCCTCGACCCGTTAGTTTATCAATTTGGTGCCTATATCGATCCTCAGCACGTTGCAACATACCAGCATCAGCAATGCCAATAACAGTTCCGTCAGAGTAGCGCGGTATGTCCACAAATCCTACCAAGAGATTTTTACCATCATTACCCGTAATCTCATTATTGAGGTAGTTACCTGTTCCGTTTATGTTGTTGCTACCCGTCAAAATTAGATTGTCAATGCCGTTTGGAGCATTACTATCAATGCCGTTGCGGTCTCCTGAAGCGGTGTCATAGACTGTATCCTGCGTTTTTCTACTTAGCGACCAGCTTACAGAGGCTTTAATTGTCTCTGTTCCAGTCTCAGGTGAATCATCCACAAAGTCACTGGCGTTATCAACAATGTAGACATCATTGCCGCCGCCGCCCTTCATGTAGTCTGAACTGCCTCTTCCATCAATCACCTCAGCACCGTCACCGCCATAGAGGAAGTCATGTTTATCTACCCCTGTAATGGTTGACTCTCCGCTGTAGACAACCTTGGCGATCGACCCATCTTCAAAGACAATTGAGGTGCGAAAAAGCGGCTCATTCACAAATGCATCTAGCTCGATCTCTTTTCGAGTAGAACTAGCGCTAGTTGACAGCGCCACCTCTAATCCTTGGTCGCCAGAGTTCAATCTTTTGACGGTCGCGCCCGTAAAGCCACCTGCCTCCTGTAGCGCAAACTTCCAATAGTTTGCCTCCATAGGAGTAAAGTCAGGAGTACCGTCAGGATTGGTATTATTATTGGGAACAAACCGAGCCGCCATATAGACCTTGGCTCCGTCTGTCGCATAAGGAGTTCTTGTATAGGTCGGATCTGCATTGGTAGGATGTTTGCCACTGGGAGTACATGAAGTTTTTGGGGGCATAATAGGCTCCTTGGGAGACTCGCTGTAGAACTTAGTCATTTATCTCATCTATCAGCTAAGTTTCAAGGAATTACGCCAAGTCTCGGAATTAATTTGCGTAACTTAATAATTTTGCTCTAAATTTTGAATGCTTCAAACGACCAGAACTCCTTTTTAAGGTTTTATGAGTTTTAAGGTTTTATGAGTCAATCTCGATCGCCCTCAATTGCCTTTGCCCATCCCCCCTGGCTGCATTGGCTAGAGCAATGTCCTAGCACCAACACCTGGGCGATCGATCGCTTCTCTAGCCTTCAGCATGGCGACGTGGTGTTTACCCGCCAGCAAACTGCCGGACGCGGACAGCAAGGGCGCATCTGGCGATCGCCCCCCGGCGTGCTGACGGCTAGCATTGTGCTGTTTATTCCGACAGAACATCTGCCGGGACTGAGCTTGGCTGCCGGATTGGCAGTGATTTATGCGATCGAAGATCTGGCGCTCGATCTCCGAGAAACCCTGCGTCTAAAGTGGTCAAACGACGTGATGTTGCAAGAACGCAAGCTAGCCGGAATTCTATGTGAAAGCGTCGTGAATCACCACAATAGCCAAGTTGTTGTGGGCATCGGACTCAACCGCTGTGTGGACTTTGCTCAGTCTGGATTAGATCAGCCTGGACTGGAAGATAACCTACTCCAGAAAATAATCAGCCTTCATCAAGTCACCGCGATCGTCCCCGATGAATTCTCTTTGCTAGAAAAGCTGCGTCACTACCTGCTAGAAACTGCGGGATTATTGCGATCGTCTGTGCATCATTCCAGCCTGACCGTCCTGTTACCTGCCCTACGTCAGCGAGACTTCTTACTCGGTAAGTTCATTACCGTCGAGTTGAGTGGTGAACAGATTGTGGGAACTGCAATGGGAATGAGCGATCGCGGTGAATTGCTGTTGCGTCTTGCGGATGGCGGCTTACGCGCTTTCACTTCAGGGCGCGTGCTTTGGCAAAACCTAGAGCCGTCCTAACTTTTCAAGGTCAGTTCATTCTTCTATTTAGCAACGCCGACTTTCCTAGTGTATGTGTTGAGTAACTCATGCCCTTGTCCAATAGTAAACGCTTCCATATTTGATTTAAAATTCAGGTGCCCAGATTTCTTCCAGTGGCAGTTCCCATCCGGGTAAAACATCAGGAACAGTCAGGATATCCGCCCCTTTGAGAAAGATAGGTTCCTGATTGTGGCGGCGAACTTCTACCCACTTTTGCTGGGGATGAATCAGGATGCCTACCGTCGTTCCTTGCTCCAGGAAGCTGTCGAGTTTCGCTCTTAGCTTATCGAGTGAGTCTGTTGGGCTTTTGACCTCTACTGCAATATCTGGCGCAAGAGGGGCAAAATTTTCGGGGCTGATGCGCAATCTTTCTGCTTTAACAAAGCTAACATCAGGCGATCGCATATCCTGATTGGGAAGGCTAAATCCTGCGCTAGATGCCGTCACCCTGCCTAGCTTACGAGGCTTGACCCAGCCCCCTAGATTAATAACAACATTAGCGGCGACTTCATCTGAGTTATACCCTGATGGACTCATAACAATGATTTCTCCTTGGACTAACTCTAGGCGATGGTCAGGCATCTGGGTTTGTAGATCTATCAGGTCTTCTTGAGTCAAAGATAGTCCAGTCATTTTATAGGCTCGTGAAAGGGTACTTGAGCTTATGTTAACTCAGGGGAATTGCCCTGATTGACTGACGAACTAAACCACCCTCACCCCAACCCAAGAAACTTTCTGGCTCCCCTTCTCTCCACGTGAGAGAAGGGGTTAGGGGTCGAGGGGTAAAGGATGTGTCAGTCAGCAAGGGGAATTGCCTTTAATGCGCCAACTGAACTCTGAAGTGACCCGATAAAATGAATGATTGAGTAACTCATACCTATGTCCAGTAACGCATATTTCTCTATCTTTTATCCTGCAATTGTTGACGTAGTTAAAGCAGAATATAGCGA
>CASBQM010000059.1 GCA_949127645.1 Synechococcales cyanobacterium PMM_0036 | reverse complement strand
CCTGAAAGATATCGTTAAAGCGGGATTGCGAGAGCGCTTTGACCAGCTTCGCCGCATGGGGGTACGCACCATTATGCTGACGGGCGACAACCGCATTACTGCCTCTGTGATTGCCGAAGAAGCAGGTGTAGATGACTTCATTGCGGAAGCCACACCTGAAGACAAAATCGATGTCATCCGCAGAGAGCAGGCTCAGGGCAAACTGGTTGCCATGACAGGCGACGGCACTAACGATGCCCCAGCTCTAGCGCAAGCCAACGTCGGCGTAGCGATGAACTCAGGCACCCAGGCGGCAAAAGAAGCAGCAAACATGGTTGATCTCGACTCTGATCCCACTAAGTTGATTGACTTGGTGGCGATCGGTAAACAGTTGCTAATCACTCGGGGCGCTTTGACGACTTTCTCGATCGCCAATGACATTGCCAAATACTTTGCGATTATTCCGACGATCTTTGCGGCGGCAGGCATCGGCTCTCTGAACGTCATGGGGCTAAAGAGTCCGCAATCGGCAATCATCTCAGCCTTGATCTACAATGCGCTGATCATTCTGGCTCTAATTCCTCTGGCGCTTAAGGGCGTGCAGTTTCGTCCGCTTACGGCTAATCAGCTTTTGCAACGCAATATCTTAATCTACGGTGTGGGCGGTGTCATTGCTCCATTTATTGCCATCAAGCTTATCGATCTGATTCTGCCTATTTCTTAATAGTCTTACGTTCGCATCCTTACTCCATCTATTTTGAGCTTTAACCTTATGAAATCTCACCTTCATCATCGATCTCTAATTTCATCTCAGATTCAATCTCAAGTCGCAACTCAAACTCTTGAAGATATAGGCGAAATGTGGTCTGCTTGGCGTAGGCGCAAGCTTCCCTCTTACTTGTTTTTAGCCCTCTGCTTCAACGCCATTTTTGCCCCCGCAGTGTTAGCGGCAACTGGAGGAGAACTCGATCGCTTACAGGCTTGGGCACTAAGTCTGCTAGGCATTGCAACGATCTGTCTCTCGGCATATCTTTTCGCAGTCATGTTTCAACCCGAAAGATTTTGAGCCGCTGAGCTTTAGAAGGATTCGTTCACTATTTCCCACTTTTTATCGTGAGTTTTGTTAGCTATGAGTTTTGCTAGAGAAGCCAGTAGAGCTGTTCGATCAACATTTGTCCTTTGGCTGCTGACAGCCATTTTGTATCCGCTGGTAATGATTGCCTTTGGGCAACTCGTTTTTCCCTACCAAGCTAACGGCAGCTTAATTAAAAATGCTCAAGGTACGGTAGTTGGCTCTGCTTTAATTGGGCAACCTTTTACGTCCGATCGCTATTTTAACAGTCGCCCTAGCACCACCAGCTACAGCACAGCCGATCCCCAAAAAGATGATGCGGGCGTTCTAAAAACCGGAGTTTCAGGAGCCAGCAATTTGGCACCTAGCAATCCTGCCCTGTTGGAGCGAATTCAGGGAAACAATGATCCTAATCCCGCCAAAAAGATCGAAGGTGACTTGAACCGCTTGAAAGCGGCGGGAATTACCCCAACCGCAGACTTGCTCTACACATCAGGTTCCAGCCTTGACCCGCACATCACGGTAGAAGCTGCCCGTAATCAGGTAACGCGAGTCGCAGACTCCAGAAAGCTTCAGCCTAACCAGGTTGAGCCGCTAATTGCCGAGAATACAGACGGTCGTTTTCTCGGCATCTTTGGCGAACCCGGTGTCAATGTTCTCAAGCTCAATCTGGCTCTGGATGCTTTGCAGCCAACCAGTTAGGTTTGAAAAACCTGACTTAGGTTTCCCTTAAAAGTAGCGTTTACGAAACATAGCTTTGGAAGAATTGCTCCTTGGAAAGGTCTCAACCTATGAGCGACAATCTCACATTCTTTACAGCTTCGCAGCGTTCCGTGAAAGATCTGATGATCAGCGGTGCTGAGCTGCTTCAGGGGCGCTATTGCCCCCTCAAGCTCATTGGGCAAGGTGGCTTTGGCAAGACTTTCCTAGCAGTGGATGAGTTGCAGCCTCAGCGTTACTGCGTGATTAAGCAACTCCTGCCCATGGCTCAGCCTTTCAGTCAGAGGCAGCAATCAACGTTGCATCAAGAAGGGTTAAGACTGGTAGAACTTGGCAAGCATCCTCAAGTTCCTACATTGCTGGATGTGTTTGAACAAGACGATCAAGGCTACCTAGTGCAGGAGTTCATTGATGGACAGACGTTAGAGCAAGAACTCGCTGAGTCTGGCTCATTTAGCCCTAGCCAGATCCGCGAACTTCTAAATCAGCTTCTGCCTGTGTTGCGGTTTATCCACGATCGCCAAATCATTCATCGTGACATTAAGCCCGCCAATATCATTCGCCGCCGCAATGGGCAGCTAGTCTTAGTAGATTTTGGTGCAGCAAAATCATACTCAGAAGACCAACCTATACAGACGGGGACTTTGATCGGCACCGCCGAGTATGCCGCTCCTGAGCAAATAAGAGGCAAAGCCGTCTTTGCTAGTGATCTCTACAGCTTGGGCGTAACCTGTGTCCGCTTGCTCACCCAGATGCCGCCCTTTGATTTGTTTGATGATGGGGAGGACATTTGGAGGTGGCAAGATTTTCTGCCCAGTCCAATAGATTCCTCTCTGGCTCATATTCTGAGTCGGCTGCTGTGTCCTAAAGTAAATCTGCGCTATCACTCAGCAGCAGAGGTACTTGAAGACTTAAATAGGTTGCCCATTGTGAGTCCGTTATCAGAATCTGAAGATAGGGAGATCCCCATCAATCAGTTGGCTAGAGAAGATATGCGATCGCTAGATCTCTTCTCTACAGGATACCGACCTACTTTCTCCGCAACCGTATTTGTCCCTCTGACGCAAGAGTGGTACCGTATCCCGGCTACGAATGCAGCCATTGCAAACAAGTCTAAAAAATGCTCTAACCTAACCTTGTGGCTCTTGAACTCTATGATGATCAGCGCGACGGCAGCGGCCATTACTATTATTGTTCTTGCTCTTGAACCTCATTTCCTTACTGCTCCCTTTGTTGCTCCTTCAAAAGCTAAGAATCTTCATTCTGCTCAAAAAATAGAGCGGTCTGCTCAAAAAATAGAGCGGCTCAAGAGTACATTCGTATAGCCAAACGTTGTCCATCTTTTGGATAATAAAGTAGTGTAACAACTTCATAGATCCCACGGATCGAAAAAGATGTATAACCCCTCTCCTGACACCTTTTACAGCACTACTTCTCGCAAAGGCAAGCACAAGATCTTTATTGGCATGGCACCCGGTGTAGGTAAAACCTACAAGATGCTGGAGGAAGGGCATCGTCTTAAGCGAGAAGGAATTGATGTCATTGTGGGGCTATTAGAAACGCACAAGCGTAGAGAAACTTCAGAAAAGTCGATCGGGTTAGAAATTATTCCGCGAAAGCAGGTTACGCACTCTGGCATTGTGCTAGAGGAGATGGATACAGACGCAATTCTGAGCCGCTGTCCTCAATTGGCGTTAGTTGATGAGTTGGCGCATACCAACGTACCTGGTTCAGAGCGGGAAAAACGCTATCAGGATGTTGAGGTGATTCTCAATGCGGGCATTGATGTGTACTCCACAGTCAATATCCAGCATCAAGAGAGTTTGAATGATTTAGTGGCGCGAATTACAGGGGTGGTCGTGCGAGAGCGGATTCCCGATCGCATCATTGAAGCCGCTGACGAAATTGTGGTGGTCGATGTCACGCCTGAAACGCTGCAAGAGCGACTGCGAGATGGAAAAATCTACGCCCCTGAGAAGATCGAACAGTCCTTACAAAACTTCTTTCAGCGCGGTAACTTGATTGCGTTGCGAGAACTGGCGCTGCGAGAGATGGCTGACAATGTGGAAGCCCACAGTGCAGACTTCTCTCCCACTGGACAATTCTGTAATATTCATGAGCGGGTGCTAGTCTGCGTTTCCACCAATCCCAATTCAGCGCAGCTACTGCGACGGGGGGCACGGATTGCAGACTACATGAGAGCGCCCCTATACGTTCTGTTTGTCACGACATCCGATCGGTTTCTGACCAAATCTGAAGCGCTGTATGTAGAAACCTGTGAACGCCTGTGCAAAGAGTTTGAGGGTGAGTTTTTACGCGTGACCCACCAGGATCTAGCCCAAGCGATCGCTCAGGTTGCCAAAGAGCGGCGGATTTCTCAAGTAGTGCTAGGCAAAACCCAACAGTCGAGATGGAAAATCTTGCTGAGAGGCTCACTGATCGATCGCCTGTTGCAATCCCTTAGCCAGGTTGATATTCATATCATTGAAACAGAAGATTGAGTTTTTTTGTGGCTATACCTATTCTCTAATTTGTTCAGGATATCTTCTCATCCCTGATTTCACTTCTATGACTTCTCAGAACGAAACATCCTCTCCCTTAACAGAACAAATTTCTGGACAGCCTCAGCCTACCGCTATGTGCGAGAGTATTCCCCCTGAGTGTTTGCTGTTAGGAGGATTTATTGCTCTAGCTCTTCCAGCACTAATAGTACTAGAACTGGTTTGGTTAAAAATTATTCCGGGTGCATCCCAGTCTTGCAAGTCTCAAGTTGAGAATTGCCCATTGAGGTAAGCGCAACGATGCAGCAGGGCTTGAGGAATATTGCCTGATTTCCATTGTGCGCCTGAGAGCTTGAGGCGCGAGCCAATCTGTTTGACGG
>CASBQM010000058.1 GCA_949127645.1 Synechococcales cyanobacterium PMM_0036 | reverse complement strand
TTCAGCCGCAGGTGAACCGGATAGGTGAGTCGTCCCTCTAGCCGCTGCCAGATCTGCCAATGCTCGACAGAGAGAGCAGCTTGGTAGGACTGTGCCCAAGACTCTGCTCCCTGATTAACGATCAGGTCATCCACGCCCTTGCCCTGCTGCCCGTCCCAGGTGGCGATCGTCACAGCGCAGCCCTGAGCTTTGAGGAGAGCGCTAAAGCGGAAGAGGGCGACATTGACTCGGTGACGGGTGGTTGCCGCTGCGTCCTGGTCAAAGGCGAGGCAGATAGGGCGATCGGGTAGAACAAAGCGTTCTAAATCAGCGATCAGGGTGCGAGTGCCGTCCACACATTGACGATAGCCGCCGTTGACTCCATAGAGGGCGATCGCCACATAGCCTAGCGATAGTAGAGCCAGGGCTTTCTTTCCCCCTTCGGTGATGAGGATGGGAATCTCAAGGCGAGCTGCCAGCCAGTCCCAGAAGGAGCCAGTCATGGGCACCTCTACGCCATAGCGATCGGCGATGCGCCGTCTAATCTTTGGGGGTACTGGGGGTAGGAAGGTTCTAGAGCCATTGCCCTTGGGGGCTTCGTACTTACGGGCTTTGCCTTTGATGGAGTCTATCAGCGGACGGTTCAGCTTTGCCTGCCAGCAGGAGCTGTCTTCATTCAGCAGGAGAGCCGCCTGGAGGAGTTCTCGACTCCGTTGACCAAAGCGGGTGTAGTGCCAGTTGAGGGCTTCGTGGATGGGAGTTTCCACGTCTCCGGTCGCGGTGGTTTCTAGATCTTGGCAGAGGTGAATGGCTGCCTGGAATAGCTCAGGGTCGATTGCGGAACCCTGGATGAATTCCTGCTTGATTTGGATGCTGAAGGTTTTGAGGCTGCTAGGTAGCCCTACTACTAGGGTGAGCGGCGAAGCTGGAATGAATGAAGCTGGAGTTAATGAATAAAGGTGTGGGTAATACATGGGTTTCTCTGTCCTGGGTAGGTGCGATCGGACAGAGAAGGATGCCTTGATCTGGGAGCGGTAGATAAGACTGCCGATCTCGATGAGGAAAAGTAAGCATACAAGACTCTCCGTCCGGTGAAAGGGCGGGAGCAAGAGCGTTATGTTCGATCAGCTTTAGCTATCGATCGGGGTCATACCGATCACAAAGTTTTTTGAAAGACACAAAAAAGCTCTCAATCCCAGGTGTAGAGCGGAATAGAGAGCCATGAAACTAATGCAAAATCACAACAAGAGTATTGTCAACTCTAGCGAAGTGATCCTAATATAGACACATGACAACTTGGGTACCTAACTTCCTGCCCGCCAAAGCTTTCAGTTAGAGTCCCCGACCCTACTCCAAACAAATTTTGAATATCAGCCTTTAGTCCCCTTCTGTTTCTCAGGCAGTTGGGGATTTTGGCTTTCTAGGGGTTTCTAAACCATAGAAATGACCTCACGTTTTTCAAAGGTGGAAACTTGAGCCAGCGGCAGCTTACCCGCACAAATGTAGAGTGCAGCGGGAAAAAGCGACGGACTATGGGGCAAAATGTGGAGTTGAGTCACGATCGCTGGAGAATACATCCTGTAACGCTACCTGTAAATCAGAGAAAAGATCAACCGTTTGTCATAGAGGCTGAGTGAATTTAGTTGTAATCGACAGTTTGGCTATTGTCCAGTCGCCGCGATTTGGGGAGTGGTGAGAGCCAGGTTTGAGTACTCTTCATGCACCAGCATGTAGAGTGGCGCAACCGAGTGTGCCAGAGAACTGACGCAGCCACGACCACTCAACTCCAGCAGGTCACTCAGCCAATAGGTGGGAATGGCGATCTGCCCATCCTCTCTATCTGGTTGATTCAAGAACCGATCGCTCCCGTTCTTGTCCCGCTGTCTGTGAAAGACTTCAGCCTTTAGAGCGAACTGCCATTCAGGGCTTTCGCTCAAGAGCGCATCCACCAGCGCCAGGGCTTGACGATTGCCTCTAGAAGTCTGCCATAGCCAATACTTGTGAAGCACGGCTAAGGGCAATGCTCTAATTCGAGTCTGTCCTCGAAGCCCCTGTTCAGTGGATTCAATCTCACACACTGGAACGGTATAGCCGTCCTTCATCGAGGATTTGAACGCCTTAGAACGCAGGAAATCGAAAGTGTTCCTGGCAGTCAGCCCAACAGAATCAGCCGCCTGAGAGAGGGACATCCGAAACGACCCATCTGGCAGCACAAAGCCATCGAGCGTCAGACAACCGAGGGTAATTTTGGTGCGTTTAGCTTTGAGAGAATCGGTCATTGAGATCGCGCCTCGCCTCTAGGTGACAACTCGCCACTGGCTTCAGCTTTAGACACCTCTTCAACTAAAATCGACTCGATTAAGTTGCTAAGACTCCTTAACCGACTTTCAGCTAGCTTTTCAAGCTTCTCTTTAATTTCTGCCTCACAGTAGGCGACTAGCCTTGCCTTATTGGTTGCCACATCATCTAGGTACATACAGTTGCTCCCTTCTCAGATTACTCGATAGCACTAAATCTGATTCAAGTGTACACACTATGTATAAACAGTATGCTACTATTTGAGCAACTTAACCCAAAGTCACCGAAATTTGGTCGCAATCGGTTGACTTTCAGTCCAGATCTGATTTCAAACCCCTGCAAATGCCCACTGCACAAGTCTTGGAGGACTACACCCGTGATGAATTGAGGCGGGAGATTTTGATCTGGACAGGCAGAGATCTCAGCGTTACTCAGTTCTACGACTGGCTGCCCTACTGCCTGATTCCAGAACCCAAACCCCTGTATACCAAACGCGATGTCGCCAAGTTCCTATTTGTGGCTCATCAACTGAAGCGAGTCAGAAGCCTCGCAATCGCTCAAGAGAAATTAGCTCGACGAATCACAGTCCATCCAGAGGAATTTGAACTATGAGTCTGACCCCTGAAGAACAGCAAGTTCTCAATAGCAATAAGCCTGCAAGTCCTAAACCCAAAGCCAACAGCGATCGCACCCACTCTCAAAGCGCTGGCGAATCCGCTACGGCTCTGACCGCCTCATCCGACAAACTCCGCTCCGTCAACGAAGGCAACCTGAAAAACGTCGCTGCTCTGATTCAGCAAGTTTCCAGCCAACGTGAAGGCGTCAAAAGCAAAGCCTCAGACGCGATCGCCTATCTCTATGATCCCAACATCTTCTTAGCTGAAGTCTTCGACGATGCCACAAGCAAGCTAGAGAGCAGCCTCAACACCGCCCAGGAGGTGGTGCAAATCCCTTTTGTCGAGTTCGGCTTCCAACTGCCCAGTCTCAACTTCTCCGCCTCTCATCGATCGCTGCCTGGATCATCGCAATAATCGCCTCAGCCACCGCCGCCCGACTGTACCAGCAGCAGCTCAACCAGCACCGCCAGCTCAACCACCTGCTGTGGGAGATCCAAAACCACGGCAATCCTGCGCTGATTCACTACCTCACCCAACAACTGCAACCGCCCCCCACCCCTCCGGAGAAGTAACGCATGGACTATGGAAACACCCTGATCAAGAATCCCGCTGCCGCCCACGCTCCCGCGATCGACACCAAAGCTGCCGAGTGGGGCAATGTCGAAGCGGATATCCTGGGCTACCTCAGCGATGTCTCTAAACTCGAAGCCTTTGCCAATGCCGCTCAAGATGCGGAGCAGATCGCTGGATACATCGAACCCTTCCTGCAAAACGCCCGCACCTACTTCGAGTCCATGCAGCAGGTTGCCGAAGGACAAGTCGAATGGACGGAACTCCGCAAGAAGTTTGGTTCCACCGTCGCCAAGTCAATCGCTAAGATCCGCAAGCTCAACGCCGAGTTTGGCAGCGAGATGGAAACGATCGACGCCCAAGACCGTGCCAATCTGCTGAAGATCGAGCAGAAGCGTAAACACGCGATCGCCGAAGTCGCGGCTGAACTGAATCACGCCTTGCAGATGGAGATCTTTCGGCACCAGAACAAGATCTCAGGCATTGAGCTACGCGACAAAGCCAACCAACAGCGGCAAACCCTCCAGCAATCGCTGAGAGAGAAGCGACAAGAGTTAATGCAGCGTGCCCGCTACGGCAACCGTCTCAACGCCAGCCCCACCGAACAAATCCCCGTTACCCTTTATCAGTCCAACGGCACTCAACGGAGCGGCATCAGCGCCACCGGACAGCCAGGATTCTGGAGTCGGCTTTGGCAGGGCTTAGGCAATCGGTAAACAGGAGGGCTAGGAAATGTTGAGTAGAGACCCCCATCAGCTGAGTCCCTTCACCACCGAGGGACTCAGCCAGCCAACCCGGCAGCAACCGCAGCCAGACCCCATCGTCACACCCGAGCGCAACCGAGGCAGAGGATTTAGACGCTCTGGTAACGCCTGTGAAGTCGCCGCCGGAGCCAGTCTTAACAGCGCCATCATCTTCTTGTTTCACCTCTTGCAAGTGCATCCCTTGGGACTCTTGGTTGCCCTAGGCTGCTCTCACTTCTACTTCGTCGCCACCGCCTTTGGAGAAGGGCGAGATCGCCTTATCGGCAATGCCATGACGGGTGCGAGCGCTGGCGTTGCCGGACTCTCTGCTTTATCTGAACCGATCGGGGAATGGCTAGAGGCCAAGCAATCTCAAGATGCCGCTACCCAACGAATTCAAGAGCTTTACTCCCCGCAAGCCCCAGTGATCAGCGGCAGTGCAGTCCTCATTCTGCTAGGGCTTACCAGCTTCGTTCTAATAGCGATCGCCACTCAGGGAAAAAGTAGGACAAGACGATGAGCTATCTCAGCGGCAACCATCAGGACTTAGCAGAATCCCAGCAGTCAGCATTGATGGGCAGATTCGGGACCTTGCGCTTCGACCAGCGCCTACTGACGATCGCTGCATCAGCGGCATTGGGGCTAACCTGCGCCGCGATCGCCTGGACCGGAGAAAGCAGCGATCGGATTTACTTCTGCCTGGTGCATCCTGATTCAAACTTGCAGTGCTTCGACGCGCAAAACCGTCCCTTCCGCATGACGCGGCATCATTGGGAGAACTGGAAACAGCAGGGAATGCCCTCCCACATCATCCCCAACGTCAAAGCAGGCAACGATCAAGGGTTAGCGCGAGCCACCAATCCTTACAAAGCTGCTTGGGCATTTGCCGCCTTCCTGGGCTTTGCCACCGCAGGCTGGATGCTGCGTCACCTCCAGCATGAAGAAGCAAAACTGGTTCCCCTGGAAGCTCTAGCCCAACAGCAGCAGGAAGCGATCGCTGACATGGCCGCCAGAGCCGCCGTCGTGGAGGCTTATCGGGAGGTGGCGATCAAGCAGGCAGAGCTAGAAGCCGATGTCGAACTGGTACGGCACGAGCACCTAGTGCGGCTAGGACATGCCGAGTTGTTGGGTGAAACCGAAATTGAAATTGCCCGACTGGAAGCCGAAGAAATCAAGTTTGATGCCCAGACTGCCGGACTGAGCGAGGAGCAAAAGCAGGAGTATATCGAATTCCTCAAGAAATTAGAAACGCCCTACCTCAGTGGCACCCAGACCTTAGACAGCATTAACAATCCAGCCGATAAAGTCGCAGCCGCAAAGCCAGAAGCGATCGCCCCTGAAGCAGTCGAAAAGCAGCCGAAGGTCAGCGATGAGATGGAGTT